>NZ_JBHVVI010000098.1:0-33992 GCF_042883685.1 Kitasatospora sp. NPDC058190 | reverse complement strand
CGGTGTAGTCGTAGAAGCCGCGGCCGGACTTGCGGCCCAGCAGGCCCGCGTCGACCATCCGGGACAGCAGCGGCGGAGCGGCGTACAGCGGCTCCTTGTACTCGTCGTACATCGACTCGGCGATCGAGACGATGGTGTCCAGGCCGATCAGGTCGCACAGCCGCAGCGGGCCCATCGGGTGGGCGCAGCCGGCCTCCATGCCCTTGTCGATGTCGGAGGCGGTGGCCACGCCCGACTCGAACATCCGCACCGCGGACAGCAGGTACGGGACGAGCAGCGCGTTGACCACGAAGCCGGCCCGGTCACGGGCGCGGATCGGCTCCTTGCCGAGCACCTGGGAGGCGAAGGCCTCGACCCGCTCGGTGGTGGTCGCCGAGGTGGTCAGGGTCGGGATGACCTCGACCAGCTTCTGCACCGGCGC
This sequence comes from Kitasatospora sp. NPDC058190, assembly GCF_042883685.1. Taxonomy (NCBI): domain Bacteria; kingdom Bacillati; phylum Actinomycetota; class Actinomycetes; order Kitasatosporales; family Streptomycetaceae; genus Kitasatospora; species Kitasatospora sp. NPDC058190. The sequence continues at coordinate 33,571 of NZ_JBHVVI010000098.1, read as the reverse complement.
CGGGTTGAAGAAGTGCAGGCCGATCACCTGCTCCGGGCGGGAGGTGGCGGCGGCCAGCTTCACGATCGGGATCGAGGAGGTGTTGGACGCCAGGATCGCGTCACGGCGCTCGATCACCCGGTCCAGGGTCTCGAAGATCTTGACCTTGATGTCCTCGCGCTCGGCGACGGCCTCGACCACCAGGTCGCGGTCCGCGAAGTCGGACAGCTCGATGGTGAAGGACAGCCGGGACATCGCCTCGTCCCGCTGCTCGGGGGTCAGCTTGCCGCGCTTGACCGCCGTCTCCAGGGAGTTGGTCAGCCGGGTGCGGCCGAACTCCAGCGCCTCACCGCTGGCCTCCGACACCAGGACGTCCAGCCCGGCCCGGGCGAAGACCTCGGCGATGCCCGACCCCATCAGGCCGCAGCCGACTACTCCGACGCGCGCGATGTCACTCACTCAGTTGCCCTTCGGTGGTGCTGGGGGTCACCCAGCGAACTGGTGGCCCAGCGAGCTGCTGGTCAACGGGTCGGTGTACCGGAATGGGTGCACCGGTCACCGCCCCGACGACGTTACTACTCCGTACCGGCCAGTAGGTCACCCCCTCCCCGGCACAGTGCCAGTGTTCACCTTTGAGCTCCCAGGATGCCCCGGCCTTCAGGCCGGGGAGGAACAGGGCCTTGGCTCGGAGCCGCGAAGCGGCGGAGTGATCTTCGGAGGTCGGACGCGAGCATCGATGTCAGTGCCTGTCGGTAGGTTGATCGTGTGCACCTGAGGTGCTCCTATCGCCTCTACCCGACGGTGGGTCAGCGCGCTCTGCTGGCGCGGACGTTCGGGTGTGCGCGGGTGGTGTACAACGACGCTCTCGCGGTGCGGAAGGAAGCCCGCAAGGGCGGGCGGCCCTACCCGAAGTCCACGGACTTGCAGAAGTCCGTGATCACGGCGGCGAAGAAGACCCCCGGACGCGCGTGGCTTGCCTCGGTCGGGGTGGACCCGCTGATCCAGTCCCTTCGGGATCTGGACACCGCGTACCGGAACTTCTTCGACTCGGTGTCCGGTAAACGCGCCGGTCGGCCGGTCGGGCTTCCTCGGTTCAAATCCCGGAAGGACAACCGGCAGTCGCTCCGGTTCACCCGCAACGGGTTCCGCATCCGGGGCAACGGGAAGCTGAACCTGGCGAAGATCGGCGGTGTGCGGGTGAAGTGGTCGCGGGCGCTGCCGGCCGATCCGTCGTCCGTGACGATCGTGCTGGACCCGTCCGGGCGGTACCACGCCAGCTTCGTCGTGGACGTCGAACCGAGCCACCTGCCCGAGGTCGATGCCGAGGTCGGCATCGACCTCGGGCTGACCACCTACGCCGTCCTCTCCGACGGCAGCGTGATCGACAACCCGCGCTTCCTCCGCAAGGCGGAGAAGAAGCTCAAGGCCGCGCAGCGGGAGCTGTCCCGCAAGGCCAAGGGGTCGAAGAACCGGGCCAAGGCCCGCATCAAGGTTGCCAAGGCCCATGCCAAGGTGGCCGACACCCGCATGGACTGGTTGCACAAACAGACCACCAGGATCATCCGCGAAACCCAAGCGGTGTACCTGGAGGACCTGAACGTGCGCGGCCTCACCCGTGGCTGCATGACCGTGACCTCAACGCTGCTCGAAACATCCTGGCCGCCGGGCAGGCGGACAGGCTAAACGCCCCTGGAGGGCCGGTAAGTCCTGGCGTGGCGATCCCATGCCAGGCGCGGCCCGTCGAACGGGGAACCCGCCTCGGCGACCAGCGGACCACGGGCGTCCGTGCCGCAGGCGCGGGAGGAATCCCCGCCCCTTGAGGGCGGGGAGGATGTCAAACATCCTCCGAACGAGTGAGGCCGCGCCGCTCGCGCGTGTGCCCGGGGCCGCCGCCGCCCGGCGGCCGACAGAATGCCGCAGGTCCGACAAAACGCCGGGGACGGGGCCGGGGACGCGAAAGGAGCACGCGGTGCCGATGGGATCACTCGCAGGACAGGTCACCCTGATCACCGGCGCGGGCCGGGGAATCGGCCGGGAGATCGCCATCGGCCTGGCCGCCGAGGGCATGGCCGTCGGCCTGCTCGGCCGCACCCACGACACGCTGACCGAGACCCTCAAGGAGTGCTTCAAACGCGGCTCCCGGGGCGTCGCGGTCACCGCCGACGTCTGCCGCCCCGGGTCGGTGCGCGAGGCCGTCCGGCTGGTCGAGCGCGACCTCGGACCGATCGACCTGCTGGTCAACAACGCCGGACTGGTCGACCGCGCCGAGGTGCCGATCTGGGAGACCGATCCCAACCAGTGGTGGCAGGTGATCGAGACCAACCTGCGCGGCCCCTACAACCTGCTGCGCTGCGTGCTGCCCGGCATGGTGGCCCGCCGCCGCGGGCGGGTCGTCAACCTCAACTCCGGCTTCGCGCTGCGCCCGGACGGCAACTACACCGCGTACGCCACCTCCAAGGGCGCGCTGCTCCAGCTCTCCGACAACATGGCGGACTCGCTGGCCCAGCACGACATCGTGGTCCTGGACATCAGCCCCGGCGCGGTGGCCACCGACATGACCGCCGCGATGCCGATGTTCCAGGACATGAAGGCCTGGGGCTCGATCCCGTACATGGTCGCGGTCACCGTGGACGCCGCCCGGGGCCGCTTCGACGGGTTGCACGGGCGGTTCATCCACGCCGGGCGGGACGACCTCTCGGAACTGGTCGAGCGGGCCGAGGAGATCCGCGGGACGGACGCCCGAACGCTGAGGCTGCGCCCGTACAAGGACGGCGACCCGATGGCCTGAGCCCTACCGTCCGTCAGGCGCAGAGCTGGCTGGCGGTGACGGGCTTGAGCCCCGCCTTGGCCAGGCCGTCCAGTATCGCCGGCAGCGCGTCGATGGTGCACTGGTGGCCCATGTGCAGGGCCACCACCGAGCCGCCGCGTACGGCGCCCAGCACCCGGCGCTGGAGCTCGGCGGCGGTCGGGTCGTTGTAGTCGCGCGGGTCGACGTCGAAGGACAGCACGTGCTCGTAGCCGACGGCCTTGGCCTGATCGCGCACCATCTGGCTGGCGTACTGGGCGGCGGAGGGGCGGAACCAGCGGCCGATCGAGCCGGTCAGCTTCTGCAGCCGGTCGGCGCACTGGGCGATCTCGGCTCGGGCCTGATCCGGGGTCATCGCCGAGATGTTCAGGTGGTTCTGGGTGTGGTTGCCCAGCTCGTGCCCGCCGTCCAGGATCCGCCGGGCCATCTGCGGCTGCTGGTCGAGCCAACTGCCGACCACCATCACCGTCAGCTTGGCGCCGCGCTGCTCGGCGGCCTCCAGCAGCGCGGTGGCGAGTTTGGGGTCGCCGCTGCCGTGGAAGGTGAGCGCCACGTTCTTGCCGGCGCGCGGCCCGTACACCACCTCGTACGGTGTGCCGGCCGCGAGCGGCGTCAGCGCGGGCGGGGTCGGCGGGGCGGAGCTCTGGGTGGCGGCCGCGGTCGGCTGGCCGGTGGGCTGCGGCTCGGCCGGGGTGGTCGGGGCGGGGGACTCCGGGCCCTCGCCGCCGGTCCAGGCCGGGTCGGTGGTTTGCTGCGGGTCGACGGTGCCGGGGTGCGCGGCGAGCGACCCGGTGTCGGCCCGGCGGGGCGTACCGCCGGCGCAACCGGTGAGGAGCCCACCGGCGGCGGTCAGGGCGGCCAGCTGGGCGGCGGTGCGCAGTACGGTGCGGCGGTCGGCAGTCATCGGCAGCCAGCATAGAGAGGACGGCCCCGCCCGGCGATCCGCCACGGGCGTCCACCCGTTCCCTTGACGTGCACACACTCCGTTCTACGGGTGTTGCGTAAACCTGAACTCCCGCTGTTTCCACGGTGTGTCGTTGGATACGATCACGGCGCGCCGCGTGTTACGGAGCGGTAGGCACATTCCGGCATGTCGCATTGGGGGCGGAAGATGATGCACGAGGACACCGCGGCCGTCGGCCACGGCACGAGCACCGACTGGGAGTGGGCCAGAGCCGAGGACTGGCAGCCGCCGAGCGAGCTGGACACCGGCATACCGCACACCGCGCGGATGTACGACTACTACCTGGGCGGCAAGGACAACTTCGAGGCGGACCGCAAGGCCGCCCAGGCCGCGATAGCCGCCTACCCCGCGCTGCCGCTGCTGGCCCGCACCAACCGGCAGTTCCTCGGCCGGGCCGTCGAGTTCGTCGCGGGCCGGGGGGTCCGCCAGTTCGTCGACATCGGCACCGGCATCCCGGCCGTCGGCTCCACCAGCGAGGTCGCCCGGCGGGTCGCTCCGGACGCCCGGGTGGTGTACGTGGACAACGACCCGATCGTCGCCACCCACGCCCGCGCCCTGCTGGCCGGCCACCCGACCGGGCACACCTCCGTCATCGAGGCCGACCTGCGCGACCCGGAGGCCATCCTCGGCCACCCCGCGCTGGCCGCCGCCGTCGACCTCTCCCAGCCGGTCGCGCTGATGCTGGTCGCCGTCCTGCACTTCATCCGCGACGAGGAGGGCGCGCAGCGGATCGTGCGCACCCTGCGCGACGCGCTCGCCCCGGGCAGCGCGCTGATCCTCTCCCACGGCAGCCCCGACTTCGCCTCCCGCGAGAGCGCCGCCGAGGGCGCCCGGATCTACCGGAGCGCCAGCGCGCCGCTCGTCCTGCGCCCGCGCTCCGGCGTCGAACCCTTCTTCGGCGACTTCGAGTTCGTCGGACCCGGCCTCGTCCAACTCCCGCTCTGGCGCCCCACCGCCGGCCACGTCCGCACCACCGAACTCCCCGACGGCTGGCAGGACGTCTCCGCCTACGCCGGCGTCGCCTTCAAGCCCTGACGTGCCGCGGTCCCGGCGCCTCCCTCCTGCGCCGGGACCAGCCGTCGCGGACCATGGCGGGGCGGACCATGGCAGGGCGCCGACGGTGCCGCACCGCGGTCGGCCGATCCGGTGCGTACCGGGGGAAAAGGAAGCGACAGGGCTCGGCGCGCGGTGTTAGCTTCCGCGACATGGAACCCCTGAGCGACTCCGAGATCCGCGCGTCCTTCGTCAACTGCTCCAAGGGCGAGGCCCGTCGGCTCAACCTGCCCCGGGGCCTGGCCGAACTGCCGTGGGAGAGCCTGGACTTCCTCGGCTGGCGGGACCAGGGCGCGCCCGACCGCGCCTACCTGGTGGCGCCGTACGGCGGCGAGCTGGTCGGGGTGACGCTGCGCTCGCCGATGGTCCGGCGCAGCCTGACCAAGACCAATGTGTGCTCGCTGTGCATCACCGCGCACGCCGGGTCCGGCGTCGCGCTGCTGGCGGCCCGCCGGGCCGGGGCGGCGGGCCGCGAGGGCAACACCGTCGGCACGTACGTCTGCGCCGACCTGGCCTGTTCGCTCTACGTGCGCGGGCTGAAGAAGTCCACCCTGGTCACCCGGCCCGACGAGTCGATGCCGCTGGAGGACCAGGTCGCCCGTACGGTGCTCAACCTCGACGCCTTCCTGGCCCGGGTGCTCACCGACACGGCGGCATAGGGCGCCTACCGTCCGCTACCGTCCGCGCAGCCCGTCCAGCTCGCGCCGATCCCGCTTGGTCGGGCGGCCGGCGCCGCGGTCGCGCTCGAAGACCGGGGAGACGAGCTCGCGCGGCGGTCGCGGCGGGCTGTTGTCGATCAGGCACTCCGCCGCAACCGAGGCGCCGACCCGCTTGCGGATCAGCTTGCGCACCACGACGACCCGCTCGTACCCCTCCTCGCGGACCCGCACCTCGTCCCCGGGCTTGAGGGTCTGGGCCGGCTTGGCCCGTTCGCCGTTCACCCGGACGTGCCCGGCCTTGCAGGCGGCGGCCGCCAGCGACCGCGTCTTGGCCAGCCGGACCGACCAGATCCAGGCGTCCACCCGCACGCTTCCCTCGTCCTCAGCCATCCCACGAGCCTACCCAAGGCGCGCCCCAGGCCTGCCCGAGGCCTAGGCGGCCGAAGGCGCCTCCTGGACGGCCCAGCCGTTGCCGTCCGGGTCGTTGAAGAACACGAAGTTGTTCCAGGCCTCGCCGTGCCCGTCCATCCGGGAGCCCGCCACGAAGTGCTGGACCGGGCTGACCGCCACACCGCGCGCCGCGAGCTCCGCGTGCGCCCGCTCGATGTCCGGCACCACCAGTTGGAGGCCCTTCACCGAGCCGGGCGCCGAATCGATCACCCCCGTCCCCACCACGATCGAGCAGGGCGATCCCGGAGGCGTCAGCTGGACCACCCGGACACCGTCCCGCAGCCAGGTGTCGTGGTCGACCGTGAAGCCGGCCTGCTCCTCGTAGAAGACCTTCGCGCGGTCCACGTCCGCCACCGGGACCACCACGACCTCGAGCTTCCAGTCCATCGCCCTCACCTCTCTCGGCCGGGCTCTTCCAGTATCCGTCCGCTCGGATCCCATAAAAACTGTTCCCCGCCAGGTGTCCGATAGCCTGAGAACACGATGAATCCGCAGACCGCGCCCGCCGCGACCCCGTCGGCCACCCCGCTGGCCACCTCGTGGGGCACCTTCGACCTCACCCGCTTCCCGGCGGACCCGCGCGAGCGGCTGCGGGCCTGGGACGCCGCCGACGAGTACCTGCTGCGCCACCTCGCGGGCGAGGCGGACAGCGCCGCCGGCACCCCGACCGAGCTGGCCGGCCGCCGGATCGCCGTCCTCGGTGATCGCTGGGGTGCGCTGACCACCGCGCTCGCGCCGTACGAACCGGTCCAGATCACCGACTCCCACCTCGGCGGGCAGGCCACCCGGGAGAACCTCGCCCGGGCCGGCGCGGCCGTCGACGAGGCCCGGCTGCTGACCACCCGGGACACCCCGCCGGAGCGGATCGACGTACTGCTGGTGCGCGTCCCCAAGAGCCTGGCCCTGCTGGAGGACCAGCTGCACCGGCTCGCCCCGGCGATCCACCCCGGCACGGTCGTGGTCGGCGCCGGCATGGTCACCGAGATCCACACCTCGACCCTGCAGCTCTTCGAGAGGATCCTCGGTCCGACCCGCACCTCGCTCGCGGTCCGCAAGGCCAGGCTGATCTTCTGCACCCCAGACCCGGCGCTCGACCCCGGCGCCAGTCCGTGGCCGCACCGCTACGCGCTGCCGCCGGACGTCGGCCCCGCCTCCGGCCGTACGGTGGTCAACCACGCCGGCACCTTCTGTGCCGAGCGGCTCGACATCGGCACCCGCTTCTTCCTGGCCCACCTGCCGACCCCCGCCGCCGGGGACCGGGTGGTCGACCTCGGCTGCGGCAACGGCGTGGTCGGTACGGCCGCCGCGCTGGCCGGGCCGGGCGCGGAGCTGGTGTTCGTGGACGAGTCCCACCAGGCGGTGGCCTCGGCCGAGGAGACCTTCCGCACCAACCTGGGCCCGGACGCCCCGGCCGAGTTCCTCGCCGCCGACGCGCTCGCCCCGGAGCTGTTCGCCCCCGGCTCGGTGGACCTGGTGCTCAACAACCCGCCGTTCCACTCCCACCAGGCCACCACCGACGCCACCGCCTGGCGGATGTTCACCGGCTCCCGGCGGGCGCTCAAGCCCGGCGGCGAGCTCTGGGTGGTCGGCAACCGCCACCTCGGCTACCACGTCAAGCTGCGCAAGCTCTTCGGCAACTGCCAACTCGTCGCCGGGAACCCGAAGTTCGTGGTGCTGCGCGCGGTCAAGCGCTGACGCGTGGCCGCGGTCGGCGGCGCGGCCCGACGACGCCCCGGCCGCGCCGCCGTGCCTCTGTTCCCACCCGGCCCCGGTCGGTGAGGAACCTCCCCGAAGGCGGCGTCGATCAGCAGGTCCTCCCGTTCGCCCGGCGCGGCCGCCTCCACCCCGGGCCGGCCCGCGATGACCACTTCGACCCCGAACCCGTCCGGTCGGGCCGGACTCCGCCGAGCCTTGCATGGATTTTCCCTCCCGCGTATATTCATGCCACGACTAAGGAGGAACGCCATGGCATTGCGAGTCGCCGTCGCCGGCGCGAGCGGGTACGCGGGCGGCGAGGTGCTGCGCCTGCTGCTCGGCCACCCGGAGGTGGAGATCGGGGCCCTGACCGGCGGCTCGAACGCGGGCACCCGCCTGGGCGCGCTGCAGCCGCACCTGATCCCGCTGGCCGACCGCATCCTCGAACCCACCACCCCCGAGGTGCTGGCCGACCACGACGTGGTGTTCCTGGCGCTGCCGCACGGCCAGTCCGCCGCCGTCGCCGAGGCGCTCGGCCAGAACGTCCTGGTGGTCGACTGCGGCGCCGACTTCCGGCTCAAGGCCGCCGCCGACTGGGAGCAGTTCTACGGTTCCGCGCACGCCGGCACCTGGCCCTACGGCCTGCCCGAACTCCCCGGCCACCGCGCCGCGTTGAAGGGCAGCAACCGGATCGCGGTACCCGGCTGCTACCCGACGGCCGTCTCCCTGGCGCTCTTCCCCGCCTACGCGGCCGGGCTCGCCGAGTCGGAGGCCGTCGTGGTCGCCGCGTCCGGCACCTCCGGCGCCGGCAAGGCCGCCAAGCCCCACCTGCTGGGCAGCGAGGTCATGGGCAGCGTCAGCCCGTACGGCGTCGGCGGCGTGCATCGGCACACCCCGGAGATGGTGCAGAACCTCACCCCGCTGGCGGGCGAGCCGGTCACCGTCTCCTTCACCCCCACCCTCGTCCCGATGCCGCGCGGCATCCTCGCCACCTGCTCGGCCAAGGCCAAGCCGGGCGTGAGCGCCGAGAGCCTGCGCGCCGCCTACGCCGAGGCGTTCGCGGACGAGCCGTTCGTCCACCTGCTGCCCGAGGGGCAGTGGCCGCAGACCAGCAGCGTCTACGGCGCCAACACCGCCCTGGTCCAGGTCGCCCTGGACCCGACCGCCGGGCGGATCATCGCGATCAGCGCGATCGACAACCTGGTCAAGGGCACCGCGGGCGGCGCGGTGCAGAGCATGAACATCGCCCTCGGACTGCCCGAGGAGCTGGGCCTTCCCGTGAACGGAGTCGCACCGTGACCACTCAGAACATCGGCGTGACCGCCGCCAAGGGTTTCCGGGCCGCCGGGGTCACCGCGGGCATCAAGGCCTCCGGCACCCCGGACCTCGCGCTGGTGGTCAACGACGGCCCCTCGCTCGCGGCGGCCGGCGTCTTCACCGCCAACCGGGTCAAGGCCGCGCCGGTGCTCTGGTCCGAGCAGGTCCTCAAGGGCGGCCAGGTATCCGCCGTCGTCCTCAACTCCGGTGGCGCCAACGCCTGCACCGGCCCGCTCGGCTTCCAGGACACCCACGCCACCGCGGAGAAGGTGGCCGAGGAGCTGGGTCTCAACGCGGGCGAGGTCGCCGTCGCCTCCACCGGCCTGATCGGCGTCCGGCTGCCGATGGACGTCCTGCTGCCCGGCGTCACCCTGGCGGCCGGGGAGCTCAGCGAGACCGGCGGCGAGGCCGCCGCGATCGCCATCAAGACCACCGACACCGTGCACAAGACCGCCCAGGTCACCAGCCCGGCCGGCTGGACGGTCGGCGGCATGGCCAAGGGCGCGGGCATGCTCGCCCCGAGCCTGGCCACCATGCTGGTCGTCCTCACCACCGACGCCGCCCTGGACGCCGCCGCCCTGGACGCCGCGCTGCGCGGCGCCACCCGCACCACCTTCGACCGGATCGACTCCGACGGCTGCATGTCGACCAACGACACCGTGTTGCTGCTCGCCTCCGGCGCCACCGGCATCACCCCGGACCAGGCCGAGTTCGCCGAGGCCGTCCGCGCGGTCAGCGCCGACCTGGCCCACCAGCTGATCGGCGACGCCGAGGGCGCCAGCAAGGACATCCGGATCGACGTCACCGGCGCCGCCACCGAGGACGAGGCCGTCGACGTCGCCCGGACGATCAGCCGCAACAACCTGCTCAAGTGCGCCGTCCACGGCGAGGACCCCAACTGGGGCCGGGTGTTGGCCGCGATCGGCACCACCTCCGCCACCTTCGACCCGAACCGGCTCGACGTGGCCATCAACGGCGTCTGGGTCTGCAAGGACGGCGGCGTGGGCGAGGACCGCGACCTGGTGGACATGAAGGACCGCGAGGTCGTCATCACCGCGAACCTCAACGCCGGTACGGCGAGCGCCTCGCTGTGGACCAACGACCTCACCGCCGACTACGTCCACGAGAACAGCGCCTACTCCAGCTGACACCTGATCGGACGAGGAACCGAGACCCGTGCAGATCGCACCCAAGGGCGAACAGGCCCGCAACAACAACGCGTTGCCCAAGGCCATGACGCTGATCGAGGCGCTGCCGTGGCTGGAGCGCTTCCACGGCAAGACCGTCGTGATCAAGTTCGGCGGCAACGCCATGGTGGACCACAGCCTCAAGGCGGCCTTCGCCCAGGACGTCGTCTTCCTCCGCTACGCCGGACTCCACCCCGTCGTGGTGCACGGCGGCGGCCCGCAGATCAGCGCCCAACTCGACAAGCTCGGGCTGGAGTCCAGCTTCACCAACGGCCTGCGCGTGACCACCCCCGAGACCATGGACGTGGTCCGGATGGTGCTGGCCGGCCAGGTGCAGCGGGAGCTGGTCGGCCTGCTCAACGAGCACGGCCCGTTCGCCGTCGGCATGACCGGCGAGGACGCCCACACCATGACCGCGGTCAAGCGCTACGCGGTGGTGGACGGCGAGCAGGTCGACATCGGCCTGGTCGGAGACATCGTCAACATCGAGGCCGGCGCGGTGAAGGCGCTGATCGCCGACGGCCGGATCCCGGTCATCTCCTCGATCGCCCGCGGCGCCGACGGCCACGTCTACAACATCAACGCGGACACCGCCGCCTCCGCCCTCGCGGTCGCGCTCGGCGCCGAGATGCTGGTGGTGCTCACCGACGTCGAGGGCCTCTACAAGGACTGGCCGCACTCCGACGACGTGATCAGCCAGCTCAACGCGAGCGAGCTGGATGATCTGCTGCCGGGCCTGGCCAGCGGCATGGTCCCCAAGATGGAGGGCTGCCTGCGCGCCGTCCGCTCCGGCGTGGGCACCGCCCGCGTGCTGGACGGCCGGGTCCCGCACAGCCTGCTGCTGGAGATCTTCACCGACGAGGGCATCGGCACGATGGTCGTGCCGGACGACGAACCGACCGTGACCGGGGGACTGGCATGACGCACAACGAGCAACTCACCGACCGCTGGCAGCACACCTTCACCGACAACTACGGCACCCCCCGCATCCCGCTGGTGCGCGGCGAGGGCGTCAAGCTCTGGGACGCCGACGGCAAGGAGTACACCGACCTGCTCGGCGGCATCGCCGTCAACGCCCTCGGCACCGCCCACCCGGCCGTGGTCGAGGCGGTCAGCAGGCAGATCGCCACCCTCGGCCACGTCTCCAACCTCTTCATGGCCGAGCCGACCATCGCCCTCGCCGAGCGGCTGCTGGAGCTGGACGGCCGGGAGGGCGGCCGGGTGTTCTTCTGCAACTCCGGCGCCGAGGCCAACGAGGCGGCCTTCAAGATCAGTCGACGCACCGGCCGCACCCATCTGGTCGCCCTCCAGGGCGGCTTCCACGGCCGGACCATGGGCGCCCTCGCGCTCACCGGCCAGCCCGCCAAGCAGGACCCGTTCCGCCCGCTGCCCGGCGACGTCACCCACGTCCCGTTCGGCGACGTCGAGGCGCTGCGCGCGGCCGTCACCACCGAGACCGCCGCCGTCTTCCTGGAGCCGATCCAGGGCGAGAACGGTGCCATCCCGCTGCCCGAGGGCTACCTCAAGGCCGCCCGCGAGATCACCCGGGCCACCGGCACCCTGCTCGTCCTGGACGAGATCCAGACCGGTATCGGCCGCACCGGCCACTGGTTCGCCCACCAGGCCGAGGAGGGCATCGAGCCGGACGTGGTCACCCTGGCCAAGGCGCTCGGCGGCGGCCTGCCGATGGGCGCGGTGCTGGCCTTCGGCGAGGCGGCCGAGCTGCTCACCCCGGGCCAGCACGGCACCACCTTCGGCGGCAACCCGGTGGCCGCTGCGGCCGGGCTCGCGGTGCTGGACACGATCGAGTCCCAGGGCCTGCTGGAGCACGTCCGCAAGATCGGCGAGCGGCTGCGGCACGGCGTCGAGGCGATCGGCGACCCGCTGGTCTCGCACGTGCGCGGGGCCGGACTGCTGCTCGGCATCGTGCTCACCCGGCCGGTCTCGGCCAAGATCCAGGCCGCCGCGCAGGAGGCGGGCTTCCTGGTCAACGCGGCCGTCCCGGACGCGGTACGGCTGGCGCCGCCGCTGGTGCTGACCGAGCAGGAGGCGGACGCCTTCCTGGCCGCGCTGCCCGGCATCCTCCGGATGGTGCGCGAGAGCGCCCCGGCCGATGCGAGCTGACCGTCGTCCGGGAGAATAATCACATGACCGATTCCCGCTCCGGCCCCTCCGCCGCCGGCCCGACGCCGCAGGTCCCGCAGACCCGCACCGCGCGCCACCGGCGGATCGTGGACCTGCTCACCCGCCAGCCCGTGCGTTCGCAGAGCCAGCTCGCCAAGCTGCTCGCCGACGACGGACTCGTGGTCACCCAGGCCACCCTCTCCCGGGACCTGGACGAGCTGGGCGCGGTCAAGATCCGCAACCGGGACGGCGCGCTGATCTACGCCGTCCCGGCCGAGGGCGGCGACCGTACGCCGCGTGCGCCGATGGGGGAGTCGGCCAGCGAGGGCCGGATGGCCCGACTGGCCGGCGAGCTGATGGTCTCCGCGACCGCCTCCGGCAACCTGGTCGTGCTGCGCACCCCGCCCGGGGCCGCGCAGTTCCTGGCCTCGGCGATCGACCAGGCCGAGGTGTTCGAGATCATCGGCACCATCGCCGGCGACGACACCGTGCTGCTGATCAGCCGGGACCCGTCCGGCGGCCAGGCGCTCGCCGACCACCTCATGCAGCTCGCCCAGGCCAAGGCCCAGTAACACCTCGACACCCCGAAGCCCCGGCACTCGGACCAGCTCCGGCCGGGGTTTTGTGTTTCATGCGGCATCGTGCATACTTATGCCACCTACTGCACATGTGTGCACCACCGCAGCCGTGTAAGGAGCCACCGCGATGACCGCCCAGCAGTCCTCCGACGTCCGCCTCTGGGGCGCGCGCTTCGCCGACGGCCCGTCCGAGGCGCTGGCCAGGCTCTCCGCCTCGGTCCACTTCGACTGGCGCCTCGCCCCGTACGACATCGCCGGCTCCAAGGCCCACGCCCGGGTGCTGCACAAGGCCGGACTGCTCTCCGAGTCGGAGCTCGCCGCCATGCTGGCCGGCCTCGACCAGCTGCTCACCGACGTCCAGGCCGGTACCTTCACCGGCACCGTCGCCGACGAGGACGTCCACACCGCCCTGGAGCGCGGTCTGCTGGAGCGCCTCGGCGCCGACCTCGGCGGCAAGCTGCGGGCCGGGCGCTCGCGCAACGACCAGATCGCCACCCTGTTCCGGATGTACCTGCGGGACCACGCCAAGACCATCGGCGGCCTGCTGCTCGACCTCCAGCACGCCCTGGTCGGCCTCGCCGAGGCGCACCCCGACACCGCGATGCCGGGCCGCACCCACCTGCAGCACGCCCAGCCCGTCCTCTTCGCCCACCACGTCCTCGCGCACGTGCAGGCCCTCGGCCGGGACGCCGAGCGGCTGCGCCAGTGGGACGCCCGCACCGCCGTCTCCCCGTACGGCTCCGGCGCGCTGGCCGGCTCCTCGCTCGGCCTCGACCCGCGGGCCGTCGCCGCCGACCTCGGCTTCGAGGGCGGCTCGGTCGGCAACTCCATCGACGGCACCGCCTCGCGCGACTTCGTCGCCGAGTTCGCCTTCGTGACCGCGATGATCGGCGTCAACCTCTCCCGGATCGCGGAGGAGGTGATCATCTGGAACACCAAGGAGTTCGGCTTCATCACGCTGCACGACGCCTTCTCCACCGGCTCCTCGATCATGCCGCAGAAGAAGAACCCGGACATCGCCGAGCTGGCCCGCGGCAAGTCCGGCCGGCTGATCGGCAACCTGACCGGCCTGCTGGCCACCCTCAAGGCGCTGCCGCTCGCCTACAACCGGGACCTCCAGGAGGACAAGGAGCCGGTCTTCGACTCCTGCGACACCCTGGAGGTGCTGCTGCCCGCGTTCACCGGGATGATGGCCACCCTCACCGTGCACCGGGAGCGGCTGGAGGAGCTGGCCCCGGCGGGCTTCTCGCTCGCCACCGACATCGCCGAGTGGCTGGTCAAGCAGGGCGTGCCGTTCCGGGTCGCGCACGAGGTGGCCGGAGCCTGCGTCAAGGTCTGCGAGGCCCAGGGCATCGAGCTGTCCGACCTGACCGACGAGCAGTTCGCCTCGATCTCCGAGCACCTGACCCCCGAGGTCCGCTCGGTGCTCAGCGTCCACGGCGCCATCGCCGCCCGCAACGGGCGCGGCGGCACCGCCCCCTCGGCCGTCGCGGTCCAGCTCGCCGAGGTGAAGGCGGACCTGGCGCGGCAGCAGGAGTGGGCCGAGAGCTGACCGTCGGTCAGCGGGGGAGGGGCGCGGCGGTCCGACCGACGCGCCCCTCCCGCGTACGTGCCCCGGTCCGGGCGTAACCGCACCCGCCCGGGCCCGTCATGCACGGTGTGTGCACAGCCCTTCCGCCCGTCCCCTCCGCCGAGGACGTCTTCCTCGCCGAACGCCGCCGCCGCGTGGTCCGCGAGGCCGTCGCCGCCCTGCCCGGCCGCTGCCCCCAGCTGGTCGCCGCCCTCGCCGAGGACCCACCGCCGACCTACCGCGAACTCTCCGAGCGCCTCGGCATGCCGCGCGGCTCCATCGGCCCCACCCGCTCCCGCTGCCTGGCCTGCCTTCGGCTGCTGCTCCATGCGGAGCGCTATCTCTGAGTGATCGCGGTGACTCCCCGCGCCGCCCTCCCGCCTCACCCGGCCGCCTTCCGCGGCCCTGCCCACCCTGGCGTGACACTCGCCACTGTCTGCCCCTCCGAAGATTGAGGGGAGCTGACACCCGGGTAGAGCGCTGGCGAACGCCACTCTTGACGGTGGCGCGATCGCTCGGATACTGAGCGTGAGCGCGCCACCCTCTGCGCGCCGGGCACGACGACTGGGGAGGCCCCTCCACATGGGCATGAGTGTGATCATCTCGGCCGCGGCGGCCGAGGATGCCGAGCAGATCCTCAAGCTCCAGTACCTGGGCTACCAGCCCGAGGCGGAGCTGTACGGCGACTGGGCGATCGAGCCCCTGACGCAGACCCTGGAGAGTCTGCGCGCCGAGCTGGCCGAGCAGCACGTCCTGGTCGCCCGGTTGGGCGACGAGGTGGTGGGCGCCGTCCGTGGCCACGTCGACGCCGGGGGCATCGGCCGGATAGGGCGCCTGGTGGTCCATCCCCGGATGCAACGGCACGGCCTGGGCGGGCGGCTCCTGGACGCCCTGGAGCGCAGCCTCGCCGCCGACGGCCGTCCGGTGACCGCCTACCACCTGTTCACCGGCCACCGCAGCCTCGGCAACCTGCGCCTGTACGCCCGCCAGGGCTACCGGCAGACCGCCGTCGAGCAGGTCAGCAGCCGGCTGAGCTTCGTGCACCTGGAGAAGCCCGTCGCGACCCCGCTCGCCGCGACCGCCTGAGCCCCCCGCCCGTACGGGCCGCTCCTCGGCGCCGCCACCATCCGGACAGGAAGGTGGCGGCGCCGAGTCGCATCTGCGCTGGTCACGGCTACGGCTGTCCGCAATGCGGACAGCCGTGCAGAATAATTGGGCGCAATTCGGCTGATCTGTTTTACTGGCTCACATGACTGCGACGACGAACTGGACCCCCACCGGCACGCTGCCGGCAGGTGAGCGTGCCATGTGCCGTCGAATGTGTCACTGCTGAGGGCCACCGCCCCCGGGCACCCCGCTGAGGGTGCCTCCCCCTCGCGCCCCGAAGCGAGACTCCGGCGCCGCTCCCGTCCGTGCGAGCGCGCCTTCCTCCCGGAACCCCTCCCTCCGGCGTGCCCGCCCACCCGCGGCCGCCGATGACTCGTAAGGGCCACGCCGTCGCGCGGCCCGGCCGTCCAGCGGCCACGATCAAGGGGTGGCAGGTCCGGATCCCCCTGGCGAGGCGTCGTAGGACACCGCCGACCGCAACCCCGGTCGGGCGGTCGTCACCGCCGCCCGCCCCGACCCACGGAAGCACCTGTGATCACCACCACGGACCTCACGAAGGTCTACCGCTCCCGAGGCCGCGAGGTGACCGCCCTCGCCGGCGTCGACCTGCACGTCCGTCCGGGCGAGGTCTACGGGGTCGTCGGCACCAGCGGTGCCGGCAAGTCCACCCTCATCCGCTGCGTGAACATGCTGGAGCGCCCGACCTCCGGCACCGTCACCGTGGACGGGGTCGAGCTGACCGCGCTGTCCGGCGGCGAGAACCGGGCCGGCCGGGAGCTGCGCGAGGCGCGCCGCCGGATCGGCATGGTCTTCCAGCACTTCAACCTGCTGTCCTCGCGGACGGTCCAGCAGAACGTCGAACTCCCGCTGGAGATCATCGGCCTGGACCGCACCCAGCGTCGCCGCAAGGCCGCCGAACTGCTCGACCTGGTCGGCCTCGGCGACAAGGCCCGCAGCTACCCCAACCAGCTGTCCGGCGGCCAGAAGCAGCGCGTCGGCATCGCCCGCGCCCTGGCCGGCGACCCCAAGGTGCTGCTCTCCGACGAGGCCACCTCGGCGCTCGACCCGGAGACCACCCGCTCGATCCTCAAGCTGCTGCGCGACCTCAACCAGCAGCTGGGCCTGACGGTCCTGCTGATCACCCACGAGATGGACGTCATCAAGACCGTCTGCGACTCCGCCGCCCTGATGCGCGGCGGCCGGGTGGTCGAGTCCGGCGAGCTCACCGACCTGCTGGCCGATCCCGGCTCGGAGCTGGCCCGCGAGCTGTTCCCGCTCAGCGAGTTCGGCACCGGGCAGCCCGGCTCCACCGTGCTGGAGATCACCTTCCAGGGCGACACCTCGGGCCAGCCGTTCGTCTCCCAGCTCGCCCGCACCTACCAGATCGACATCAACATCCTCGGCGCCGCCGTCGAGACCATCGCCGGCCGGATGGTCGGCCGGATGCGGGTCGAGCTGTCCGGCAGCCACCAGGACAACGTGGTGCCGATCGGCTACCTGCGCGAGCAGGGCCTGCAGGTGGACGTGATCGGCGCGGGGAACGGAGCGGTGGCATGACCTGGGACCAGATGTGGGCCCTGATGGGGCCCGCCACGCAGGAGACCTTCCAGATGGTCGGGGTGTCCGCGGCGGTCACCGTGCTGCTCGGCCTGCCGCTGGGCGTGCTGCTGGTGCTCACCGACAAGGGCGGCCTGCTCGCCAACCGGGCCGTCAACAAGGCCATCGGCTTCGTGGTGAACATCGCCCGCTCGGTGCCGTTCATCATCCTGATGATCGCGCTGATCTCCTTCACCCGCTGGCTGGTCGGCACCTCCATCGGCTGGCAGGCCGCGACCGTGCCGCTCACCATCGGCGCCATCCCGTTCTTCGCCCGCCTGGTCGAGACCTCCGTCCGTGAGGTCGACCGCGGCCTGATCGAGGCGGTCCAGTCGATGGGCGGCAGCACCTGGACGATCGTGCGCAAGACCCTGCTGCCCGAGGCACTGCCCGGCATCGTGGCCTCGGTCACCACCACGGTCATCACCCTGATCAGCTACTCCGCGATGGCCGGCACGGTCGGCGGCGGCGGCCTCGGCACCCTCGCCGTCAACTACGGCTACCAGCGCTTCGAGACGGCCTTCATGTGGGTCATCGTGGCCGAGCTGGTGATCCTCGTCACCGCCGTCCAGCTGATCGGCGACTTCGCCGTCCAGCGCCTCGCCCACCGCGGCCGCACCGGCGGCCGGACCCGGCTGCTCGGCCGCACCCCGACGACTCCCGACAAGGACCTCGTCGCCTCCTAGACCTCCCTCGTCCGACTCCGGACGCGGCTCCCAGGAACACGCAGAAAGGCACTTTTCGTGCGCAACGCCCTGAAGTTCACCAGTGTCCTCGCCACCGCCGGCCTCGCCCTCTCGCTGGCCGCCTGCGGCAGCTCCGGGTCCTCCTCCTCGGACCCGAACGCGCCGCTGAAGATCGTCGCGAGCCCCACCCCGCACGGGCAGATCCTCAAGTACGTCAAGGACAACCTCGCGGAGAAGGCGGGCCTCAAGCTCGACATCAAGGAGGTCACCGACTACGTGACCCCCAACACGGCGGTGCAGGACGGTTCGGCCGACGCCAACTACTTCCAGCACGTCCCGTACCTGGAGGACTTCAACAAGAAGCACGGCACCGACATCGTCTCGGTCGAGACCGTGCACCTGGAGCCGCTGGGCCTCTACTCCAAGAAGGTCAAGGCGATCACCGACCTGCCGGACGGCGCCACCATCGGCCTGCCCAACGACGCCACCAACGAGGGCCGCGCGCTCAAGCTGCTCGCCGACAACAAGCTGATCACCCTCAAGGACGGCGTCAGCACCACCGCCACCCCGGCCGACGTGACCGGCAACCCGAAGAACCTCAAGTGGAAGGAGCTGGAGGCCGCCCAGCTGCCCCGCTCGGTCTCCGACCTCGACGCCGCCGTCATCAACGGCAACTACGCGATCGACTCCGGCCTGAAGCCGGCCACCGACGCGCTGGTGCTGGAGAAGGCCGAGGGCAACCCGTACGCCAACATCCTCGCCGTCAAGAAGGGCAAGGAGAACGACCCGCGGGTCAAGAAGCTCGCCGAGCTGCTGCACTCCGACGAGGTCAAGAAGTACATCAACGACACCTTCCAGGGCTCGGTCATCCCGGCCTTCTGATCGTCGTACGGTCATACCTTGTCACATTCGACCGGGCCCCCGCCGCACCTCGGCGGGGGCCCGGTCGGGCAGTATGCACCAGGGACACCACGGGAGACCGGGTTCTGACGTACCGTCGTGCGGCGGCGCACCGCGTGGTACCCGGCGCGCGACGGAGGCGTACGGTGTTGTGTTCACGACCCGGCGAGGAGAGACGGCATGGCAGCGAGCTTCCCCGAGACCGCCATCAGCACCGAACGGCTGCTGCTGCGTCCCCTTGCGGAGGACGACGCCCCCGGCCTGGCCACCATGATGGCCGACGACCTCGTCCTGGCCTGGACGGATCTCCCGCACCCCTTCACCGAGCAGTACGCGGCCGAGCTCGCCCGCACCCTCGCCCCCGTCCACCGGGCCGACGGCCGCGGCATCGTCTTCGCCGTCACCGAGCACCTGACCCAGCGCCTGGTCGGCCTGGTCGAGCTGCGCAACACCGACTGGCGGCTGCGCAGCACCGAGATCTCCTACGTCACCGCCGTCTGGGCGCGTGGTGAGGGCTACGCCCCGGAGGCCGTGCTCGGCGTCGCCCAGTGGTTGTTCGAGGACCGCGGCTTCCTGCGCCTGGAGATGCGCACGGCCGCCGGGAACACCGCCGCCCAGCAGGTCGCCCAGAAGATCGGCGGCATCAGCGAGGGCGTGCTGCGCAGCGCCTGGATAGTGCGCGGCGAGTCCGGGGAGGTCGTGGAAGAGAGCCGCAGTGACCTGATCCTGTGGAGCCTGCTCCCGGAGGACCTGGAGTCGCCCGAACTGCGCCGGGACGGCTGGCACGGCGACCACCGCTACGTGCTGCGCGACTGATCCACCGCCCGTCGCCGCCGTGACGGCATCCGGCCACCTGATCGGCACGGACATGTGTACGAGATGTCGGCCCCCAAGGGATCACACCCGGTAGCCTCTGCACCGGTGCCGCACAGACGGCGCGACGAGCCGCGCATCGAGTCGAGGGAGAACGGCCGCAGATGGCTGACCGGATCACGGTCATCGGGTGGGACGGAACGCCACTGACCGAGGCCGCCGGTGCGGCCCTCGCCGCGGCGACCCTGGTAGCCGGCGCCCCCTACCAACTGGGCGCCCTCCCGGTGCCGGACGCCGCCGAGCGGATCACCCTCGGCAACATCCAGCAGGCCGCCAAGCGGATCGCCGAGCACCGCGGCGCCGCCGTCGTGGTCGCCGAGGGCGACCCGGGCTTCTTCGGTGTGGTGCGCACCCTGCGCCGCCCCGAGTACGGCCTCGAACTCGAAGTCCTGCCCGCCGTCTCCTCCGTCGCCGCCGCCTTCGCGCGGGCCGGGATGCCCTGGGAGGACGCCCAGGTGGTCAGCGCCCACGGCGGCCGGCTGCGCCGCGCGGCCAACATCTGCCGGGCCCACCCCAAGGTCGCGGTGCTCACCGCGCCGGGCGCGGGCCCGAGCGAACTCGCCCTGATGCTGCGCGGGGTGCACCGGACCTTCGTGGTGTGCGAGGCCCTCGGTACCCCGGAGGAGGACGTCGCCGTCCTGACCTCCGACCGGATCGCCGACCACGTCTGGCGCGACCCCAATGTGGTGCTGGTGATCGGCGGCGCCGCCCAGCCCGGGGCGGTGGACGAGGCGGCCGGCTGGCTGGCCGGGCGCCCGGTCGGCTACCCCGGCGCGGAACGCGGCTGGGCGCTCCCCGCCGACGCCTACGCGGGCGCCGGGCGCACGGAGGACGAAACGGGCGCGTCGGGAGCACTCCCCGCGCACGTCCGCGCGCTGGTGCTGGCCCGTCTGGGTGCACGGCCCGGGGACCTGGTCTGGTCGGTCGGCGCCGGCAGCGGCGCCCTCGCGGTGGAGGCGGCCCGGTTCGGCGCCGCCGTGGTCGCGGTGGAGGCCTCCCGTTCGGCCTGCGCCCGGCTCACCGTCAACGCCCGCCGGTACGGTGTCGACGTGGAGACGGTGCACGGCCGGGGCCCCGAGGTGCTGGGCGGGCTGCCGGAGCCGGACGCCGCGGTGGTGGAGTCCGGCGGCCTCGACGTGGTGCGCGCCGTGCTGGCCCGCAAGCCCGAGCGCTTCGTCGCGTTGGCCCGCACCTTCGCCGAGGCGGAGGAGATCCGCCGGGCCATCGCCGAGGCGGGCTACCGGGCGGACGGGGCACTCCTGCAGTCCACCCCGCTGCGGCCCGCGGGCGAGGGCGGCGGCCTGGAGCTCGGGGCGGGCACGGGCGGCACGCTGCTGCTCTGGGGTGAGCAGATCGTGTGAAGGCCTCGGGTGCGTGCCGGGACCGCCGCGCGGGCTCGGCGGTGATCCAGGTCGCATCCGGACACTGATTCGAGAGGTCACCGCGCCGGGCCGGTAGTGTGGCGTCCCAGGCGGCTGCAGCCGTCGGCGACCCGCCTGAATCGGTCGGTTTGTCACCTTTTTGACGTGGTGCAACCCGGTTCCGCTCGGAGTGTGGGCAATTCGACGGGCCGTGTGTCGGACCTGGAGAATGCCGTAGGGTCCGGTGCGGTCGTGCCGGTTGCTCCGGGCTGTCGTTGTTTCAGATGGTGCGCCGTCCTCACGGGCGGGGCCCGGGCCGGGGTGCCGCAGCGCGCCGGAAGGACTTTGGCCGCAGCGCTTCGGCGCGGCGGCCGCGTGTGGTTGAGGGGCGGGTCGGTGCAGGCCCGGCCCGTGCGGATGGGCGCTGCGATCGGTGATCGCGTCGCCAAGGGGCGCGGCAGCGGCCTGGAAGGAGCTTTGACAATGACCGATGGCGGCCACGTCCCGGGTGAGGGACTGCCGGAGCACCTGCACGCCGGGCCGGACCCGCTCGGCGGACCGGAGGGCGTCGCGGGCGTTGCACCCCTGCAGGGCGTCGTGACGGACGGTGGAGTGATCCCCAACCCGGCGGCCCCGGTCGGCGGCCTGCCCGGCGCGGTGCCCCTCGGCGCCGGCGTCATCCCGCCGCATGCCCAGCCCGAGTACACCGTGCCCGGCATGCCGTCCCCGGCCGTCCCGGGCGAGGGCTGGACCGTCGACCAGGGCGCCGCGCGCCCGGCCTTCCACTTCGTCGACCAGCCGGACGGGCTGGACGACGAGGACGACGTGCTGCTGATGCCCGGTCCGCAGGGCTCCTGGGGCGCCGAGCAGGCGCCGTTCGCGCCGCAGCCGGACGGCACCCCGGTCGAGCCGTCCTGGCCGCCGGTGGACCCGCCGGTGCTCGGCGCCGAGCACGTCCAGCAGCAGCCCGTCCAGGGCGGCCCGGCGCAGCCGCAGGCCCAGCAGCCCGTGACGCAGGCTCAGCCGCAGCGCCGCCCGCTGCACGCGGGCCCGCCGATTCCGGACCCGTCGCTGATGACCGGCCAGGTGCCGGTTCGCTCGCTGGCCGACCGCGGCCCGTCGCAGGGCGGTACGCCCGCGCACGGCATCCCGGTCGTCGGCCGCCCGCCGATGGGCGAGGCCGTCGCGCCGGTTCCGGGTGTCCCGCCGCAGGGCGTGCCGCAGCCCGTGCCGATGGCGCCCGCCGCGCCGGTGCCTCCGGCGGCTTCCACGGTCGAGGCCGTGCCGGAGGTTCAGCAGGTGCCGCAGGGCCAGGGCTTCCAGCAGGTGCCGCTGCCCGGGCATCCGATCGAGGGCCTGATGACCGTCGAGACGGTCGGGGCGATCGAGGTGGTCGAGGTCGTCGGGACTCCGGAGGCCGTCCAGGCCGTACCGGTGCCCGAGGCCGCCCAGGTGGTGGCGACCGCGGAGGCCGCACAGGCCCAGGCCGTCGTGGTCGAGCCGGTTCCGGCGGAGGGCGTCGCCCAGCCGGTGGCCGAGGCCGTCGCGGTCGAGACCGTCCTCGTCGAGGCCACCGCTGAGGCGGGCGCCGTCGAGAGCGTCGCCGTCGAGGCCGTTGCCGTTGAGGCCGTTGCCGCCGAGGGCGGCGCCGAGGCCGTCGCGACCGCCGAGCAGGCGGAGGCCGTCGCTCCGGCCGGTCAGCCGCGCCGGATCTCCGCCTTCCTCGCCGCGCCGACCCCGCACGGCCTGCCCAAGGTCGAGGCCGTCCAGCAGGCCCCGGTGGCCGAGGAGGCGGCGCAGCAGCAGCCCGCTCCCATAGCGGCCGCCGACGCACCGCAGGCCGTCGAGGTGGTCCAGGAAGCCCCGGCGGACCAGGAGGCCGAGCAGGGCGTCGAGGCCGCGCCGCAGGCCGTCGTCGAGCCGGTCGCAGAGCCGGTCGCCGAGACCGCCGTCGGCACCGGTGAGATGCCCTCCGGCCAGGCCGTCGAGCAGACCACCGAGCAGTCGGCCGAGCAGCCCGCCGCCGAGGGCGAGCAGCCGCAGCCGGAGGCCGCCCAGGCCGGGCAGCCGGCCGAGGCCCCGGCCGAGCCGGTCGCCGAGCAGGCGGAGCAGGCCGTCGAGGCCGTCGCTGAGCCCGCTGCCGAGCAGGCCGTCGAGCAGCCCGCCGAGCAGCCCGCCGAGGCGCAGGCCCCGCAGGCCGCCGAAGCCGTCGCGCCGGAGGCCGAGCAGCAGTCCGCCGTCGAGGCCGCGGAGCCCGCCGAGCAGCCGGTCGCCGAGCAGCCCGCCGAGGAGCCGCAGGCCGAGCCGGTCGGGGAGCAGGCCGAGCAGAGCGAGCAGTCCGCCGAAGCCGTCACGCCCGAGACCGTCCAGGAGGAGGCCCCCGCCGCCGAGGAGCAGCCCGCCGCTGACGCCCCGGCCGCCGAGGAGTCCCAGCCCGAGCTGGTCGCGGAGCAGACCGAGCAGAGCGAGCAGTCCGCCGAAGCCGCCACGCCCGACGCCGCCCAGGAGGAGGCCCCGGCCGCCGAGGAGCCCGCCGAGCCGCGCGGCCCGGCCGCCCCCGGTTACGACGAGGCCGGCCGCGACGCCGTCCACCAGGTGATCCGCGAGCGCCGCGACATCCGCAACGGCTTCCGCCCGGACCCGATCCCGCACGAGGTGCTGATCCGCGTCCTGGAGGCCGCCCACACCGCGCCCAGCGTCGGCTACTCGCAGCCCTGGGACTTCGTGGTGATCCGCTCGGCCAAGACCCGCCGGCGGATGCACGCCCTGGCCGAGCGCCAGCGCGAGGCGTACGCGGACTCGCTGCCCAAGGGCCGTGCCAAGCAGTTCCGCGAGATCAAGATCGAGGCCATCCTCGACACCCCGGTCAACATCGTGGTCACCGCCGACCGCACCCGCGGCGGCCGGCACACCCTGGGTCGGCACACCCAGCCGCAGATGGCCCCGTACTCGGCCGCCCTGGCCGTCGAGAACCTCTGGCTGGCCGCCCGCGCCGAGGGCCTGGGCGTCGGCTGGGTGAGCTTCTTCGACGACGAGGAGCTGGTCCGCGAGCTCGGCCTGCCCGAGCACCTGGAGGTCGTCGCCTACCTGTGCGTCGGCTTCGTCGACTCGTTCCCGGACGAGCCCGAACTGGAGCAGCAGGGCTGGGCCAAGAAGCGCCCGCTGTCCTGGGTGGTCCACGAGGAGCAGTACGGAAACCGCGCGCTGCCCGGCGAGGAGCCGCAGAGTCTGCTGGCCGACACCCTGCGCGGCATCCGCCCGCTGGACGCCAAGGCGCTCGGCGAGGCCTGGGACCGGCAGAAGCGGATGACCAAGCCGGCCGGCTCGCTCGGCATGCTGGAGATCATCTCCGCCCAGCTGTGCGGCCTGTCCCGCAAGTGCCCGCCGCCGATCCCGGAGCCCGCCTGCGTGGCGATCTTCGCGGGCGACCACGGCGTGCACGCCCAGGGCGTCAGCCCCTGGCCGCAGGAGGTGACCGCCCAGATGGTCGGCAACTTCCTGGCCGGGGGAGCGGTGATCAACTCCTTCGCCAAGCAGATCGGCACCGAGGTCTGCGTGGTGGACGTCGGCGTGGCCGCCGAGCTGCCGGACGCCGTCCAGCAGGGCCGCGCCACCGGCCTGCTGCCGCGCAAGGTCCGTCCCGGCACCGGGGACATGACCCAGGGCCCGGCGATGACCCGCGAGGAGGCCCTGAAGGCGATCGAGGTCGGCATCGAGACCGCCCGCGACCTGGTCGCGGCGGGCAACAAGGCGCTGGTCACCGGCGACATGGGCATCGCCAACACCACCGCCTCGGCCGCCCTGATCTCGGTGTTCACCGGCCTGGACCCGGCCGAGGTCACCGGCCGCGGCACCGGCATCGACGACGACACCCACGCGCACAAGGTCGAGGTCATCCGCGCCGCGCTGGCCCTGCACCAGCCCGACCCGAACGACCCGATCGGCGTCCTCGCCGCCGTCGGCGGCCTGGAGCACGCGGCCATCGCCGGCTTCCTGCTGGGTGCCGCCTCGCTGCGCACCCCGGTGGTACTGGACGGTGTCATCGCGGGTTCGGCGGCACTGGTCGCCAAGGCGATCGCCCCCGAGGTACTGGCCGCCTGCATCGCCGGCCACCGCTCCGCCGAGCCCGGCCACCAGGCCGCGCTGGCGAAGCTGGGCCTGCGTCCGCTGATCGACCTCGACCTGCGGCTCGGCGAGGGCACCGGTGCCCTGCTGGCGCTGCCGCTGGTGCAGAGTGCGGCCCGCGCGATGCACGATGTAGCCACCTTCGACTCCGCCGGGGTCACCGAGAAGGCCTGACGTACCCCGTCACCACTCCGCGGACCGGCCCGAGGGCGCGCCGGCCCGCGGAGTGGCGTACCGCCGTACCGTCCCCGACACCCTCACCCCCGATCAGGAGCACCGCCGATGACCGCGCCCACCCCGCACCCCAGCACCGAGGGCCGCACCCCGTACCCGGTCGGCCTGCTGCTGGCCGGCCGCCGCGTCGTCGTGGTCGGCGGCGGCCAGGTCGCGCAGCGGCGGCTGCCGGCCCTGATCGCCTCCGGCGCCGAGCTGCACCTGATATCCCCGGCCACCACCCCCGCCGTCCAGGCCATGGCCGACGCGGGTGAGCTGACCTGGCACGCCCGCCCGTACCAGGACGGCGACCTGGCCGGGGCGTGGTACGCCCTGGTCGCCACCGACGACCCGGAGGTCAACACGGCGGTCAGCGCCGAGGCCGAGCGGGAGCGGGTGTTCTGCTCCCGCAGCGACGACGCCTCCGCCGCCACCGCCTGGACCCCGGCCAGCGGCCGCGACGCGGGCGCCACCGTCGCCGTCCTCACCGGTGACCCGCGGCACTCCGCCGCCCTGCGCGACGCCATCGTCGGCGGCCTGCGGGACGGCTCGCTGGCCTCCCGCCAGTACCGCTCGCACGGCGCGGGCGTCGCCCTGGTCGGCGGCGGCCCGGGTGACCCGGACCTGATCACCGTGCGCGGCCGCCGACTGCTCGCCGACGCCGACGTGGTGGTCGCCGACCGCCTCGCCCCGCGCGAGCTGCTCGCCGAGCTCCCCGAGGACGTCGAGGTGATCGACGCCTCGAAGATCCCGTACGGCCGCCAGATGGCCCAGGAGGCGATCAACCGGGCGCTGATCGAGCACGCCGAGGCCGGGAAGTTCGTGGTCCGGCTCAAGGGCGGTGACCCGTACGTCTTCGGCCGCGGCGGCGAGGAGCTGCTGGCCTGCGCCGAGGCGGGCATCCCGGTCACCGTCGTGCCCGGGATCTCCAGCTCGATCAGCGTCCCGGAGACGGCCGGCATCCCGGTCACCCACCGCGGGCTGACCCAGGAGTTCACCGTGATCTCCGGCCACGTCGGCCCGGACGACCCGCGCTCGGTCACCAACTGGGAGGCCGTCGCGCGGATGAGCGGCACCCTGGTGCTGCTGATGGCGGTGGACAAGATCGGCGCGATCGCCGCCAAGCTGGTCGAGCACGGCCGCCCGGCCGACACCCCGGTCGCGATCGTCCAGGAGGGCACCACCGCCGCCCAGCGCCGGGTGGACGCCACCCTGGGCACCGTCGCCGCGGTGGTCGAGGCCGAGGGGGTCAAGCCCCCGGCGGTGATCGTCGTCGGCGACGTGGTGAACGTCCTCGCCGCCGCCTTCCAGCGCTAGAGGCCGCCGCCTTCCAGCGCTGGAGCCTGTCTTCGAACTCCCGCCCGCGGGCGGTTCGTGGGGTGGGAAGTCGGCCGGTCCGACTTCCTACTCCAGCGGCTGCTCCGTCCAGATGACCTTCCCGGTCGCGGTGTAGCGCGTCCCCCAGCGGTTCGCGAACTGGGCGACCAGGAACAGTCCGCGCCCGCCCTCGTCCTCGGTCGCCGCGTACCGCAGGTGCGGCGAGGTGCTGCTGCCGTCCGACACCTCGCAGATCAGCGCCCGGTCGCGCAGCAGCCGCACCCTGATCGGCCCGGAGCCGTACCGGATCGCGTTGGTCACCAGCTCGCTGAGGATCAGCTCGGTGACGAACGCGGCCTCGTCCAGCCCCCAGGCCGACAGCCGCGCCGCCACCTGCGCCCGGACCGTCCGCACCGCCGCCGGGTCGGCGGGCACGTCCCACTGCGCCACCTGGTCCGGCGTCAGCACCCTGGTCCGCGCCACCAGCAGCGCGATGTCGTCCTGCGGGTGCGCCGGCAGCATCGCCCCGAACACGTCCGCGCAGGTCTGCTCCGGCGTGCGCGGGGGCCCGCTGAGCGCCGTCCGCAGCAGCGCCAGCCCCTCGTCGATGTCCCGCTCGCGGTCCTCCACCAGACCGTCGGTGTACAGCACCAGTCGGCTGCCCTCGGCGAGGTCCAGCTCGACGGTCTCGAACGGCAGCACCGCCAGCCCCAGCGGCGGCCCGGTCGGCAGCTCCGGGAACACCACGCCGCCCTGCGGGTCCACCACGGCCGGCGGTGGGTGCCCGGCGCTGGCCAGCGCACAGCGCCGGGACACCGGGTCGTAGATCGCGTACAGGCAGGTCGCCCCGGCCAGCCCCGGGCTCTCGCTGAACGCCGCCTCGTCCTGGTCGATCCGGGTCACCAGCTCGTCCAGGTGCCCGAGCAACTCGTCCGGCGGCAGGTCCAGGGTCGAGAAGTTGTGGATCGCGGTGCGCAGCCGCCCCATCGTCGCCGCCGCGTGCAGTCCGTGGCCCACCACGTCGCCGACCACCAGCGCCACCCGCATGCCCGGCAGCGGGATCACGTCGAACCAGTCCCCGCCCACCCCGGCCTGGGCCGGCAGGTAGCGGTGCGCCACCTCCAACGCGTTCTGCACCGGCAGGCTGCGGGGCAGCAGGCTGTGCTGCAGGGTCACCGCCATCGCGTGCTCACGGGTGTAGCGCCGGGCGTTGTCGATGCACACCGCCGCGTGCGACACCAGCTCCTCGGCCAGCGCCAGGTCCTCCGGCTCGAACGGCTCCGGCTGCTCCGACCGCCAGAACCGGGCCACCCCCAGCAGCACCCCGCGCGCCCGCAGCGGCACCCGGACCAGCGAGTGCACCCCGTACGCCAACGCCTGCTCCGAGCGCTCCGGGTCCTGCTCCCGCCAGCCGCGTTCCTCGGCCAGCCGCGGCTCCAGGCTGGGCTCCCCGCTGTGCAGCGCCCCGGCCAGCGGGGTGGTGGGCACCACCGCCAGCAGGGTGCCCACCGGGTAGAACGGCGAGTCACTCCTGATCCCGGCGACGGCGGCGCGCCGCATCCGGCCCAGCGAGGCGCCCGGCGGCGGCTCCTCGCCGGCCGGCACCTGCTCGGCCAGGTCCACCGTGACGAAGTCCGCGAACCGCGGCACCGCGACCTGCGTCAGCTCCTCCGCGGTCCGGGTCACGTCCAGTGAACTGCCGACCGTCATCCCGGCGTCGTACAGCAGCCGCAGCCGCTGCTGCGCGCCCTCGGCCCGGCCGGTCAGTGCCAGCAGCTCGGTGGAGTCGCGCAGCGTGGCGACGCAGCCGGCCAGGCCGCCCGCCTGGTCGGTCAGCCGGACGTTCACCGCGAGCAGCCGCTCCCCGGCCATCACCACCTCGTCGGTCACCGGGCGGTTGGCGGTCAGCAGCTCCAGCGGGGCGGGCTCCAGGCCCAGCGCGGTCACCGGGCGGCCCTCGGCGTCCGGCGGCAGGTCCAGCAGCCGGCGCGCCTCGTCGTTGCAGAGCAGCAGCTGCCCGTCCCCGCCGACGATCATCACGCCCTCGCGCACCGCGTGCAGCACCGCCGCGTGGTGCTCGTACATCCGGGTCATCTCGGCCGGGCCCAACCCGTGCGTCTGCCGCCGCAGCCTCCGGCTGATCAGCGCCGTGCCCAGGGTGGCCAGCCCGATCGCGCTGGCCGCCGAGCCCAGTACCACCGGCAGCTGGCGCTCGCTCGCGGCGGAGACGGTGCTCAACGTGACGCCCGCCGAGACCAGCCCGACCACCGAGCCGCCCGGCGCGTACACCGGGACCACCGCCTGGACCAGCGGGCCGAACGTGCCGGTCAGATGCTCGGTCACCACCTGGCCGTGCAACGCGGGCTCGTAGGTGCCGACGAACTTCTGGCCGATCAGGGCCGGGTCGGGGTGGGTGTAGCGGATGCCCTGGTCGTTCATCACCACGATGAAGTCCACGCCCGAGGAGATCCGCGCGGACTGCGCCTTCGGCTGCAGGATCGCGGTCGGGTCGGGGGAGCGCAGGGCGTCCACGATGCCCGGCGAGTGGGCGAAGGCCTGCGCGACCGCCACCGACCGGTCGCGGGCCTCGTGGTCGGCGTCGGTCTGGGACTGCACCACCAGCGCCACCACCGCCCCCGCCACCAGCAGCAGCACGATCAGGATCTGCAGTGCGAACACCTGCCCGGCCACGGACCGGTGCCGTACCGGTTTCGACCGCTTCGCGCGGGGCAGCTGTTGCCGACCGTGTGGGCGCCCACCGAAGGAGCCGGCGTCGCCAGTGGCACCAGAGGCCGACGGAGCCCAGGATCGGCCCGGATTTCGGGCCATACGGTCATATTTGCACTCCGGATAGTCCGGGACCACCTCGTCCCTTCGGCCGTTTGGCCTTCCCCGCCCCGGCTTGGCAAGATCGCAGGGTGTCCGAACCCAGCACCATCACCGACCCCGCCGACCCCCGCCTCGCCGACTACACCGGCCTCACCGACGTCGAACTGCGCCGCCGCCGTGAACCCGCCGAGGGCCTGTTCATCGCCGAGGGGGAGAAGGTCATCCGCCGCGCCCTCGCGGCCGGCTACCGGATGCGGTCGATGCTGCTCACCGCCAAGTGGCTGGACGTGATGGCCGACGTCATCGCCGAGGCCGACGCCCCCGTCCACGTGGTCGAGCCCGCGCTCGCCGAAGCCGTCACCGGCTATCACGTCCACCGCGGCGCACTCGCCTCGATGGAGCGCAAGCCCCTCCCGGACGCCGCCGACCTGCTCGCCGGGGCGCGTCGGGTCGCCGTGCTGGAAGGCCTGGTCGACCACACCAACCTCGGCGCCATCTTCCGTAGTGCCGCCGCCCTCGGCATGGACGCCGTCCTCCTCTCACCCGACTGCGCCGACCCGCTCTACCGCCGCGCCGTCAAGGTCTCCATGGGCGCCGTCTTCGCCGTCCCCTACGCCCGCCTCGACCCCTGGCCGGCCGCCCTCACCACCGTCCGCGAGGCCGGCTTCACCCTCCTCGCCCTCACCCCCGCCGACACGGCCGTCGACCTCGCCGCCCTCGCCCCCCACACCCTCCCCAAGACCGCCCTCATGCTCGGCGCCGAAGGCGACGGCCTCACCCCCGACGCCATCGCCGCCGCCCACCATCCCGTCCGCATCCCCATGGCCCACGGCATCGACTCCCTCAACGTGGGCGCCGCCGCAGCCGTGGCCTTCTACGCCGTCACCACGCCCTGACCCCCTGCCCCGCCGTACCGGAAGTCGGCCAACCCAACCTCTCGGGCGCCTCCCAGCCGAACCGGTCCTTCTCCCGCACCCGAGTCGGCCTCGGCGCAGGAATGCGAACCACCCGACGTCCCACGCATGCCCCACCGCGCCGATGCAGGGCCATCCGGCCTGGCCGCGCGTGATCCGTCGTGGCGCACCTGCTCTTGGCCCTGCGCACAGGACGTCGGTTCGGCCGACTTTCCGCGCCCCGGAGCCGCGCAGGAAACGGGCCGCGCCACCCCGTCGAGCGACTCCCGGTCAGCCGGCACCAAAAGTCGGCGGGACCGACTTTTCGCGCCCCGCCCGTTGCCCCCGCCCGTTGCCTCAGCCCGTCGGGGCAGTCGGCGGGGCCGGGGCAGCGGCCGGGGGCGGGGTGGTGAGGCCGGTGCCGCCGGAAGCGCCGGCGCCGGGCCAGGATTCGTCGAGGGTGCCGTCGGCGCGGACGGTGTAGCGGGTGGAGGTGGTAGCGCCGGTGGCGGCCACGCGTTCCTCGCGGACGACGGTGCTGCCGTCCAGGCGCCAGGTGGCCGTGGCCTGCGGGTCGGCCGTCGAGGTGCGGGAGGTGGCGGCGACCGGGTTGTCCCCGGCGAAGGTGTAGAGCTGGACGAGGTCGACCGGCGCCGACCCCTCTGCCCGCCGCAGCACGACGACCGCGGCCGGCTGGCCCTTGTACCGGGCCGGCAGCACGGTGCGCAGCGCGACCTGCGGCCCCGCCCCGGCCGAGTGCCCGTCCTTCAGCGCGACGGAGGCCCTGCCCGCCCCGTCGGGGTAGCTGCGGTTCGGCCAGTCCACCACCGGCCCGGGCCCCTGCGCGGGCGCCAACGCGCCGTCCCCCGCACCACCCCGCGCCGCCGCCGGAAGCGGTGTTGTCGGGACCGGTGTTGTCGGGAGCGGTGTCGCCGTGGTCTGCAGAGCGATGTCCATCGAGGTCCCGGGCACCGCCTGCTCGTCCCCGTGGCCTCCGGTGTTCGCCGTCGCCGTCTGCCCGACCGGCGGCCGCATCCCCTGGTTGCCGCGGTTCTCGCAGCCCTGCGCCGCCGCGATGGCCAGCGCGACACCGATCGTCACGGTGACGAAGACCACCAGCCGCTGCCGCAGCAGCCGCTGCCGCGCCATGCCGGGCCGCCCGCCGGGAGCCGGGGTGTGCTGCCGGTCCCGGGGTCGGGGCCGGGCCGGCGGCGGGGTCTGCGGTCGGGCCCGCAGCGGGCGGGTCACCGGTGTCGCCTCGGGCCGCTGGGCAGGTGCTGCCGGGCGTCGCGCCGAGGCTCCGGCCGCCTGCCCGCCGGGACGACCGGCGGCCGCGCCTCTGGCCCGCGCAGGAGCGGCGGGCTCGGACGAGCGCCCGGGCGCCGGCACACCCTGCCGGACACCCTCGTGGGCAGGATCCTGCGCAGCAGCAGCAGCAGCGGGCGGAGCGGTCGGGGCCCCTCGCCGGGCCCCGCGCCCACCGCCACCGGCGGCAGCCGCCGCAGTACCGCGCGCCGCCAGTTCGCTGAGCCGATCGTGCAGCGCGGCCGCGCCGGGCCGTTCGGCGGGCTCCTTGGCCAGGCAGGCCCGGATCAGCGGGGCGAGCTGCGGGGGGACGGCGGAAAGGTCGGGCTCCTCGTGGACGACCCGGTACAACATCACCTCGGAGGAGGCGCCCGACCCGAACGGCGTGTCCCCGGTGAGCGCGTACGCGAGCGTCGCTCCGAAGGCGAAGACGTCGGTGGCCGGGGTGACGGCCGCGCCGCGCACCTGTTCGGGCGCGAGGAAGCCGGGGGAGCCGACCGCGGTGCCGACGTGGGTGAGGGTGCTGGCGCCGCGCGACCAGGCGATGCCGAAGTCGATGATCCGCGGGCCGCGCGGGGAGAGCAGGATGTTGGACGGCTTGAGGTCGCGGTGGACGACCCCGGCCTCGTGCACCTTGACCAGGCCGTCGGCGAGCGCCGCCCCGATCCGGGCGGCCTCGGGCCAGCTCAGTGGCCCTTCGTCGCCGACCTGCTTGTAGAGCGAGGGCCCGGGCACGTACGCGGTGGCGAGCCAGGGCCGGTCGGCTTCGATGTCGGAGCCGACGACCCGGGCGGTGCAGCCGCCCCGGATCCGGGAGGCGGCGGCGATCTCGCGTGCGAAGCGGGTGCGGAACTCCTGGTCCTCGGCGAGCTCGGCGCGGATCAGTTTGAGGGCGACGCGCTGCCCCCGCCGGTCGGAGCCGAGGTAGACCACGCCCATGCCGCCGGCCCCCAGTCGCCGGTGCAGGCGGTACGGCCCGACGATGCGGGGGTCCTCACGCCTCAGCCGCATCATCGCCATGTCTCGTTCCCCGTCAGCCTGTGGGTGAGGCCCCGTCGGTTGGGGCATCGTCAGTTCCTGTCCGGCACAGCTTACGGACTGCCCGCTGCGGTGTGCTGATACGCAACACCTCAAGCCACCGTGCGATTGTCGGATCGTGCGCTGAGCTGCAGGTCGCAGGGGTGCCTCATCGTCTCTCGGGGTTGCCCCTCAGGGTTCCCCCGGGGGCGGCGAAAGACCTGTCTCCCCCTCCGGTAGTACGCCTTGAGTCTGAGCGTCATCCTCCGGGATGCCCGAGGAACAGTACGACGGCATGACGCCCGAAAGGCCCCCTGACCAATAGCGTTGTGCTCAGCGGTGGACGGGGAGCTCGTCCCCCGAGGTAAGCCGTCCACCGCGCCAACTCGACCGGATCAGGAGCAGGGCCCATGGCATCGCAGCAGACGGGAACCTCCCGCCGCCGTCGGTCGGCCTTCATCCAGCCCCAGTCCGCCGAGCAGCCCACCCGGCACCCCGCCGTGGCGCTGGCCATGGCCCTGCCGTGCGCCGTGGTCCTGGTGCTGTTGTTCGGCGGGTGGGACCAAATGGCCAACCAGGCCGAAGCCGTGGCCAACCTGATCGGCCGCTGAGGAAGGAACACCAGAACGGGCACTGGTCCCCTGGGGACGGGGAGCAGTGCCGCCGGGGAGGCCGCGGCCGCGATGACACGCGGACGGGCGAGGAGCGGTCCGCAGAGCACCTCGGCAGGCGGAGACGCCGCGTACGGGCGCCGGTGAGGGCGACCGTACGCGGCTCTTCTCTTTTCCAGCCGCTCTCCGGCAGCTCTCCGGCCACCACCACCGGAACGACAAAACGGCCGGGGCCGTGATCCCTAAGGACCACGGCCCCGGCCGTTACTGTGCGCGATACTGGGATTGAACCAGTGACCCCTACCGTGTCAAGGTAGTGCTCTCCCGCTGAGCTAATCGCGCCTGGTGTGGCGGTC
>NZ_JBHVVI010000097.1:29274-34051 GCF_042883685.1 Kitasatospora sp. NPDC058190 | reverse complement strand
GGTCCACCCGGGTGGTCGGCTCGGTGACGTGCAGGGTCCGCGGCAGCAGACCGTGCCGCAGCGCCTGCACCGTCTTGATCACGCCGGCCACTCCGGCCGCCGCCTGGGCGTGCCCGATGTTCGACTTGACGGACCCGAGCCACAGCGGGCGGTCCGCCGGGCGTGCGCCGCCGTGCACGGCGAGCAGCGCCTGCGCCTCGATCGGGTCGCCGAGCGAGGTCCCGGTGCCGTGGGCCTCGACGGCGTCGACGTCGCCGGGGGCGAGCCCCGCGTCGGCCAGTGCGCGGCGGATCACGCGCTGCTGCGCGGGGCCGTTGGGCGCGGTGATGCCGTTCGAGGCGCCGTCCTGGTTGACGGCCGAACCGCGGACGACGGCGAGCACCGGGTGCCCGTTGCGCCGCGCGTCGCTCAGCCGCTCCAGGACGAGCAGGCCCGCGCCCTCGGCCCACGCGGCGCCGTCGGCGTCGTCCGAGAAGGACTTGCAACGGCCGTCGGGGGCCAGGCCGCGCAGCCGGGAGAACTCGACGAACGACCCCGGCGTGGCCATCACCGCGACGCCGCCCGCCAGGGCGAGCGAGGACTCGCCCGAGCGCAACGAGCGGCAGGCGAGGTGGAGGGCGACGAGCGAGGAGGAGCACGCGGTGTCGACGGTGAGCGCCGGGCCCTCCAGGCCGAAGCAGTACGAGATCCGCCCGGCGAGCGCGCTGCCGGCGGTGCCGATCCCGAGGAGTCCCTCCAACTCCGCAGGGGCGCCGGCACCGTAGTCGTGGTACATCGCGCCGGTGAAGACGCCGGTGCGGCTTCCGCGCAGCCCGGTCGGGTCGATGCCGGCGTGCTCCAGCGCCTCCCAGGCGGTCTCCAGGAGCAGTCGCTGCTGCGGGTCGGCGGCCAGGGCCTCGCGCGGGGAGAAGCCGAAGAAGGCGGCGTCGAACCGTCCTGCGCCGTCCAGGAATCCGCCCCGGCGGACGTAGGACGTCCCGGGCTGCTCGGGGTCGTCGTGGAAGAGGCCGTCGAGGTCCCACCCGCGGTCGGCGGGGAACGCGGAGTCGGTGTGGGTGCCGTCGGCGACGAGCGTCCAGAGGTCGTCGGGGGAGGAGACCCCACCCGGCAGGCGGCACGCCATGCCGACGATCGCGACCGGCTCG
Organism: Kitasatospora sp. NPDC058190; assembly: GCF_042883685.1. Classification (NCBI taxonomy): domain Bacteria; kingdom Bacillati; phylum Actinomycetota; class Actinomycetes; order Kitasatosporales; family Streptomycetaceae; genus Kitasatospora; species Kitasatospora sp. NPDC058190. The sequence continues at coordinate 32,906 of NZ_JBHVVI010000097.1, read as the reverse complement.
TCGGAGGCGTCGTACGGGCCCTCGTCCGGTCGGTCCGGCGCCGCGCCCGACAACAGGGACGCGACGGCGGCCGGGGTGGGGTGGTCGAAGCCGAGGCTCACCGGCAGCGGACGGCCGGTCTCCTCCGCCAGCAGGTTGCGCAGCCGGATGGTGCGCACCGAGTCCAGCCCGTACGCGCGGAACGCCGTGTCGGCGCCGATCGCCTCGTCGTCCGGGCCCCGCTCCATGACCTCGGCCGCGCACGAGCGCACGAGGTCCAGCGCGTCGCGGTAGTCGAGCGCGGACGGACCGGGGACGGACGCCTCCTGGGCCACCAGCTCCTCCAGCGACCGTCGGTGCAGCTTCCCGGCCGGGGTGCGCGGGAGGTCGTCGACGGTCACCAGTTCCAGCGGCACCTTGTACTCGGCGACCTCCCGCTCACGGAGGAAACCGGTCACGGCCCGCAGCCCGATCGCCGGGTCCGCCGCACGGGTGAGCACCAGGCACGGGATCTCGCCGAGCCGCGCGTCCGCCCGCCCGACGACGGCGAGCGGGCCGATGCCCGGCATCGCCGCCAGGAGCTCCTGGACCTCGGTCGCGTCGAACTTCCGCCCGCCCACGTTGATCAGCTCCGCCGCACGCCCGTGGAAGCGCAGCAGCCCGTCCTCCCCGAGGGTCGCCCGGTCGCCCGTGCGCAGCCAGCCGTCCGGCGTGATCGCCGCGCGGGTCAGCTCGGGATCCCGGTGGTATCCGCGGAACATGCTCGGGCTGCGGTACTGGAGGTCGCCCGGTGCGCCCGGGGGCAGTTCGCGCCCGTCCTCGCCGATGATCCGCACGCGCGCCCCGTTGGTCGGCCGGCCCACGCTGCGCACCGCGGCCCCGTCCGGGTCGGCCGGGGAGGTGCGGGTGCCGGTGCCCAGTTCGGACATGCCCCACACCACGACCAGCTCGCCGCCGAGCGCCGCCCGCACGTCCGCGGCCAGCGCGGCGGGGATCGCCGCCCCGGCGGTGCGCACCTGGTGCGGCCGGAATCCGGCGGGCTGTCCGGTGCGGGCCAGCGCACCGACGATGTCGTGCAGCTGCGCCGGGACGGCGAACACCGCGCTGGGGGCGGTGCGCCGGGCCAGCGCGAGGAAGCGCTCGGGGTCCCAGCCGCGCAGCAGGACCTGCCGGCAGGCCCGGAACAGCGCGGTGTGCAGGGACTGCAGGCCGAACAGGTGGGTGAGCGGGCAGGCCGTCAGGATCGCGTCGGCGAAGGCCGCGCCGCCTTCCTCGGCGACGGGGGCGGTGTTGGAGAGCAGTCCGTCGTGGCTGTGCAGGCAGATCTTGGGCCGCGCCGAGGTGGTGCCGGAGGAGGGGAGAAGGACCAGCGGCTGCTCCGGTACGACCTCGACCGGGTGCGGCTCCCGGCCCGCGTGGTCGGCCATCGTCCTGGCCAGGGCGTGGACCCCGGGCGGCAGTCCGTCCGGATCCCCCGCGACCAGCACAGCCCGCAGGGACGGTACGGCCGCCGGCAGCTCGCGGGCGGTGGCCACCGCCTCCGGCGCGAACACGGCCGCCACCGGGTCCACCCGGCCCAGCAGTGCCCGCACGTCGGCGGCGCCGTACCCGGCGTGCACCGGCAGCATGACCGCGCCGACGGCGGCGACGGCCAGGTGAGCGGTCTGGTACTCCCAGCAGTTCGGCAGCTGGACCGCGACCACCTCACCCGGGCCCACACCCAGCTCCTGGAGCGCCCGGGCCAGCGACGCCACTTCCGCCCGCCACTGACGCCAGGTCAGCTCGCGATCGCCGTCGACCAGTGCCACGGCGTCGGGGTCGCGCCGTACGGCCGCCGCGAACACCCCGGGCAGGGTGTGACCGCCCAGCGCTCCGGGGGCCCCGGAGGCCGGATCGATCGTGTAGTCATCGCTGTGGACGGACACCTTCACTCCCGGGGTCGGTGCGGGCTGCGCTGTCATCCTCGGCCCCGGCCCGCCGGGAAAGCCCTAGAGGCTAGAGCCGGCGCGATGCGGCGCGGGGAACGGCCGGGACCTGCTCGGGGACCGTGGTGTCCAGCAGCGCCAGCAGCGGGCGGGCCTTCACCACCGTCTCGTCGAACTCGGCCTCGGCGTCGGAGAGGGCGATGATCGCGCCGCCCACCCCGTAGCGCAGCCGCCCCTCGCTCACCACGGCGGTGCGGATGACGATGCTCAGATCGGCGGCGCCGGTCAGCGAGAGGTAGCCGATCGCGCCCGAGTAGATGCCGCGCGGGCCGCCTTCCAGGCGGTCGATGATCTGCATGGTGCGGATCTTGGGCGTGCCCGTCATCGAGCCGCCCGGGAAGGCCGACCGGACGCCGTCGACCGCGCTGTACCCGGGGCGCAGCCGAGCCCGTACGGTGCTGACCAGCTGGTGGACGGTGGTGTACGTCTCGACGTCGAAGAGCGGGTCGGCGACGACGGATCCGGTCTCGGCGCACCGTCCGAGATCGTGCCGGACGAGGTCGACGACCATGAGGTTCTCGGCCCGGTCCTTCTCGCTGGTCGCCAGGTCGGCGACGAGCAGGGTGTCCTCCTGCGGGGTGGCGCCGCGCGGGCGGGTGCCCTTGATGGGCTTGGACTCCATCACCCCGTCCGGCCCGATCCGCAGGAAGCGCTCGGGGGAGGAGCTGAGCACGGACAGCCCGCCGAAGTCGAGGAAGGCGGCGAACGGTGCGGGGCTGATCCGCCGGAGGGCCCGGTAGGCCTGCCAGGGGTCGAACGCGGCCGGGGCGTCGATCATGTTGGTGAGGCAGACCTCGTAGGTCTCGCCTGCCCCGATCTCGTCCTGGCAGGCGTCGATGAGCTGGAGGTAGGCCTCACGGGGGTGGCGCAGCCGGAGGTGGGCCGACTCACCGGGCGGGTTGTGGGCCGGCGGGTCGGTGCGCGGTGCGGGGCCGGTGAGCCGGGCGGCGGTGTCCCGCAGCCAGGCCCTGGCGGGCCCCTCCCGGCCGTCCTCGGCCAGGGCGAGCAGGTGGGCGGCACCGGTGCGGTGGTCGAGGACGACCGCCCGGTCGGCGAACACCATGACGGCGTCCGGGTCGGGCGAACGGTGGGCACGGTCGCCGCCGCACTCGGCCTTGAGCTCGTAGCCGAGGCAGCCGACCCAGCCGAGCGCGAAGTCGAACGGCAGCTCGGGCACCTCCACGCGCAGCGAGCGGAGGTCCGCGTCGAGCCAGTGCAGGAACTCGTCCTCCAGCACCCGCGTGCCGCCCTCGGCCGTCACCGTGACGGTCCCCCGGGAGACGTCCGCGCTCGCCACCCGGGCGAGCGGGCCGGAGGCGTCGCCCATCACGGAGACCTGGCCGAGCCGCCCGCCGGGGAGGCTGCTGTCCAGCCAGAACGGGTGGCTGCCGATGCGGAAGAGCCGGTCGAAGACGGTTTCGGCGTCCCACCGGGTGTCGATCTCCCGGGTCAGCACGGTCAGTTGGCGGGTGGCCGGGAGCGGAGTGCGGTCGGGCCGGGTGCGGGGCCGCGGTGCCGCGGGGGCGCGTCCGCGGCCGTGGCGGTGCGCGTGGTTGAAGCGCTCGGCGAGGTCCCGGAAGTTCGAGAGCAGCTGGTGCCCGGCCTCGGTGCCGATCGACTCGGGTTTGTTTTTTACTCATCTCTGAGGGATTTAGAGTTGTATCTTTG
>NZ_JBHVVI010000097.1:0-29265 GCF_042883685.1 Kitasatospora sp. NPDC058190 | reverse complement strand
TCGACTCGGGGTGGAACTGCACGCCCCACAGCGGGAGTTCGCGGTGGCTCAGGGCCATCAGCACGCCGTCGTCGGTGGCCCAGGCGATCGGTTCGAGCACAGGGGGGAGGTTGGTGACGGCGAGCGAGTGGTAGCGGACGACCTCCAACGGATTGGGCAGGTGACGGAAGAGCCCGGTGCCGCTGTGCCGTACGTCCGAGGTGCGTCCGTGCCGGGGTTCGGGAGCCCGGCCGACGGCGGCGCCGTGGGCGAGGGCGAGACCCTGGTGGCCGAGGCAGACGCCGAGGACGGGCAGCCGGCCCTCGCGGGCGATCCCGGCGCAGTGGCCGAAGTCGGAGGGGTTGTGCGGGGTGCCGGGGCCGGGGGAGAGGACGACGGCGTCGAAGTCCTCGAGCAGCTCGGGCCGGAAGGACGGGTCGTCGTTGCGGACGACCTCCGGCTCACGCCCGTTGACCTCGGCCAGGTAGTGGAACAGGTTGTAGGTGAACGAGTCGTAGTTGTCGACCAGGAGAGTGCGCATCAGTGGTCCTTGTCGTGCCGTGCCGCCGGGCGGGGCCGGCTGCAGCTCAAGGGCGGGGCGGCCGGCGGGTGGTCAGCGGAGCGCGGCGAGTGCGGAGGCGATCTCCCGCAGGACCGCCGCCTGCTGCTCGGCCAGGAAGAAGTGGCCCCCGGGGAGGACCTTCAGCCGGAAGGCGCCGGTGGTGTGGTCCTGCCAGGCCCGGGCCTCGGCGAGGGTGGTCCGCGGGTCGGCGTCCCCGGTGAGCGCGGTGACCGGGCAGCCGAGGATGCGCTCCGGCCCGCAGGTGTAGTGCTCGACGGCGCGGTAGTCGGCGCGGATCGCGGGCATCGCCATGCGCAGGATCTCGTCGTCACCGAGCAGTTGGGCACTGGTGCCGTTGAGCAGCTTGAGCTCGGCGATGACCGCCTCGTCGTCCTGGCGGTGCACGTTCTCGATCCGGGTGGTGGACGGGGCCCTCCGACCGGAGGCGATGACGGCCCGGGGTGCGTGGGTGCCCTTCTGCTCCAGACGCCAGGCGGTCTCGAAGGCGAGGACGGCGCCCATGCTGTGGCCGAAGAAGACGGTGGGACGGTCGTCCAGGGTGAGCAGCTCGTCGGTGATCCGGTCGGCGAGGGTGTCGATGTCCTCGATGCAGGGCTCCAGACGGCGGTCCTGTCGGCCGGGGTACTGCAGGGCGATCACCTCGGTGTCGTCGGCGAGGGCCGCGGAGACGGGGTGGTAGAAGCTGGCGGAGCCGCCGGCGTGCGGGAAGCACACCAGGCGCACGGGTCGGTCGGCTCCCGGGTGGAAGCGGCGCAGCCAGAGCGTGCTCGACGAGCCGGGACTGGTCATGGGTTCGGTCCTCTTTCGGTGGGGGTTCAGTCCCGGTGGACGGTGATGGCGCCGGACGGGCAGAGCGTGGCCGCCAACTCGACCGCGTCCGGGTGTTCGTCGGCTGCGGCGGGGTCGAGCACTTCGACCACGCCGTCGTGGTCCTGGTCGAAGACGGAGCCGGCGTTGAGCACGCACTGGCCGGCGCCGACGCAGCGTGCGGTGTCGACGGTGACGCGCATGGAGATCTCCTGGGACGGTGTCGTGGGCGGGGCTACCAGCGGACCGGCAGCGCGTGCAGGCCGCACAGCACGCCGTCGTACTTGAACGGCAGTTCCTCGGCCGGCACCGCCAGGCGCAGGCCCGGGATGCGCTCGAAGAGCCTGCGGTAGGCGGTCTCCATCTCGATCCGGACGAGGTTCTGGCCCAGGCACTGGTGGACGCCGTAGCCGAAGGCCACGTGGTGGCGCTCGGTGCGGGCCGGGTCGAAGGCGTGCGGGCAGGCGAAGGCCCGCTCGTCGTGGTTGGCCGCGGCCACCAGCGGGATGATGCCTTCCCCGGCCCGGATCAACTGGCCGGCGATCTCGACGTCCTCGGTCGCGACCCGCAGGGAGACCAGGTCGGCCACCGAGTGGAGGCGCAGCGTCTCCTCGACGACCCGGTCGTCCCCGATCCACCGGGGGTTCTCCAGCAGGGTGAGCACGCCGAGCGCGATGTTGTTGGCCGTGGTCTCGTGCCCGGCGATGAGCAGCAGCATCAGCACCCCGGACATCTCCTGGGGCTCGATCGCGCCGGTGGCCAGCAGCCGGCTGATCAGGTCGTCACCGGGCCACTTCTGCTTGATGGCGACCAACCGGTTGATGTAGCGCAGCAGTTCGCGCGAGGCGGTGTCGCGCTGCTCGTCGGTGGAGGCGCGGATCGCGACGAGGGTGCGGGTGCGGGACTCGAAGAAGTCCCGGTCGACCGGCGGCACCCCGAGCAGCGCCGAGATGACCAGTGACGGGACGGGCAGCGCGAAGTCGGCGACCAGGTCGGCCTCGTCGCCGGCGGCCAGCATGCCGTCGATGCACCGGTCCACGGTCTGCTCGACGGCGGGCCGCAGCTCCCGGACGCGGCGGACGCTGAACTCGGGGATGAGCGCCTTGCGGAAGCGGTCGTGCTCGGGTGAGTCCAGGCCGACGAACCATCCGGGTATCTGCTCCTGGCGGGGCACGCCCATGGTCTGGCTGATGTTGGGGAAGCCCGGGTGGTCGGGGTTGGAGCTGATCCTGCGGTCGGTCAGGACGGCGCGGACGTCCTCGTGCCGGGTGACCAGCCACACCCGGTTCCCGTTGGGCAGGTGGCACACCACCAGGCCCCGCTGCTCGCGGTAGTCCTGGTAGCGGGGCGGCGGAAAGGCCTCGCCGGGCCTGCGCAGCGGGAACTCGACCACCCGCGGTTCGGCGCTCGTCATGTCGTCGGGTCTCCCTCGGGTGCGGTGCGCTTCACGCCGTGCCGTAGAACGCGCGGACCCGCTCGATCACGCGGTCCTGGTCGGCGGTCGTCAGGGCGGTGTAGGTGGGCAGGTAGAGGCCGTCGGCGGCGAAACGGGCCGCGTTGAGGCTCGACCAGGACGGATCGAGGTAGCCGGGCTGGCGACTCATCGGCTGGAAGAACAGCCGGGTCTCGATGCCCTCGGCGGTCAGGAACTCCCGGAGCTCGGAGCGGCGTTCGGCCCGCAGGTCGTACATCCACAGCACGTCCCGGGGCGGCATCAGGGTGATCCCCGGGACGTCCTTGAGGCCCTGGTCGTAGCGCCGCTCGATCTCCTTGCGGGCCGCGAGGAACTCGTCCAGGCGCTCGGTCTGGGCGACGGCGACGGCGGCCTGCATGGCCGTCATGCGGAAGTTGTAGGCGAGCTTCTTGTGCAGGAAGCTGTGGTCGGCGGTGAAGGCCATGGCCCGTAGGTGGGCCAGCTGGCCGGCCAGGCGGGGGTCGTCGGTGAGGCAGACGCCGCCTTCACCGGCTGTGATGATCTTGTTGGCGAACAGCGAGAAGCAGGCGATGTCGCCGACCGGCCGGATGCCGTGGGCCTCGGAGGAGTCCTCCACGACCCGCAGGTTGTACTGGTGGGCGATCTCCATGATCGCCGTCATGTCACAGCGCCGGCCGTAGACGTGCACCGGCATGATCGCCTTGGTGCGCGGGGTGATGCGCTCCTCGATCCGTGTCACGTCGATGTTCAGGTCGTCGGCACAGTCGACGAACACCGGGGTGGCGCCCGTGTAGGTCACCGCCCAGGCGCAGGCGATCATGGTGAACTCCGGCACGATGACCTCGTCGCCCGGGCCCACGCCGAGCGCGCGCAGGGCCAGCGTCAGGGCCGCGGTGCCGGAGGAGCAGGCGACACCGTGGGCGGAGCCGTTGTACTCGGCGAAGGTCTCCTCGAAGTGCCGCACGTACGGCCCCTGGGACGAGATCCAGCCGTCGCCGATCGTGCGGGTGACGTACTCCAGCTCCCGCCCGTCGAGGCTCGGCCGGGACACGGGGATGGTGAAGGGCATGGGGTCGGTCCTCACTTCGGGACGGGCCGTCGCGTGACGGGGTGTCGTACGGCGGTCGCCGTACGGCGGGTCGGCTCGTGGACGGTCGGGGGGAGGGATCAGGCCAGGGCCGGCAGTCCGAGCAGCAGGTCGGCCGCCGCCGCCCGTCCACCGGCGGCGCGCTGCGCCTCGCCGATGCGTGCGGCCCGCTCGCGGAAGGAACGGTCGCCGAGCACGCGGGTGAGCTTGTCCACGACGTCGTCCGGGTCGAGGTCCTGCGGCCGGTCCAGCGTCAGGCTGATCCCGAAGTCCTGCCCGCGCACGGCCTGGTCGTAGCAGTCCACCCACAGGGGCCGGACCACCAGCGGCTTCCCGAAGTACACGCCCTCGTGGTAGCCGTTGCCGCCGCCGTGGGTGAAGAACACCTCCACCCTGGGGTGGGCCAGCACGTCCAGCTGGGACGGCAGCCAGCCCTCGATCCGCAGGTTGCCCGGCAGCTCCTCGCGCGGCGGCAGGAGGTGCTGCTGTTCGGCGGGCAGCCGCCACAGCACCTGGTGTCGGCCGTCCAGGCGCCGCGCGACCTCCACGAGGTCGCGGACCTGTGGCCGGGTGAGCCGGGTGATCGTGCCGAAGCCCATGTAGACCACGGAGGACTGCGAATCCAGCCAGTCCATGACGCCGGTCGGGTCGTCGCCCGGCGAGGCCTCCGGCAGCGGCGGCACCATGGCCCCGACGAGCTTCATCTTCCCGGGAATATCGAACGGGTAATCGAGCTCCTGCACGGAATTGCAGAGCACCATTTCCGCACGGTCGATCCGGGTCATGGGGCTGGGCTTGGGCAGGCCCAGCTCCTTGCGCAGCCGGGCGTCCTCGGAAAGCACCTTCCCCATCGTGGGATGGAGGAACAGTGCGAGCGTACGGAGCTTGAAGAGGCGGTTGTACAGCCTTTGACCGAAACTCATCGGGTAAGGCAGGCCGGAATGCGGGACGGGGAAATCATCCGGCGTGTAGGAGGGCCCGAAGGGGCTGTGCGAGGTGAGGACGTTGCTCGGCAGGAACGGGACGCTCAGGACGAAGGGAATGCCCCGGGTCAGCGCCAGATCGACGGCGAAGGAGCTGACGCAGTCGATGACCATCAGGGCCGGCTCGCACTTGTCCACCACCGCTGCGAGCCGGCGGTACTTCTCGGCCTGCAGGTCGGGTCGGTAGGACTGACGGATCACCGCCCGGTGCGCCCTGAACCGCGAGGGCTGCGTCACCTGGCGGTAGACCTCGTCGCTCCAGCTGACCGCGGACAGCTCGGAGAAGACGTCGCCGAGGGAGGCGAACTCCACCGCCGACCGGTCCGCGAGGCCCAGGACCTCGGCGCGCCGGGGCTCGTCGGTGGCGAACCAGAGGTCGGGCACGCCCCGTCGGGCCAGCTCGCCGGCCAGCACCAGCAGGGGGTTGAGCAGGCCGCTCTCCGGAAGGCTGACAAACAGGATCGGCCGTTGCGCGGCGCTCATCGGACTCCCTCGGGGCGGGATCGGCGGTCGGGACTGCACCCCACCTTGGTCTCACGCCCGGCGCCGGGAATTCCTTAGTCCTCGGTCCGAACGGTGGCCGTCACGACTCGATCCTCCGCTTGTGTCATGGTTTGACCGGAAGTCGTGAGTTGAGGAAAAGTAACGGTTCCTTGAAGATTTCTTGCGGGCGGTGCCCGGCCGCCGGGTGGTGATCCACCGGTTCCAGGCGTGGATACGGCCCGGTTGCCGTCGTTCGGGTACCGGACGGCTTCTTGACGGGTCCCATATATTCCTCCACAGGGGGCTTCGGTACGCTCAATCCTCGTCAGCCGCAATTCGCGGCTCGTTCCATGCGTGGCCACCGGAATATTCGGAATCGTCATCTAACCTCTCCTCAGTACACCCACGGAATCGGCCGGGGTGGGCGCCGGTCGACGTTGATCGGCGTGTTGGCCGGTGTCCGTGCTTCCTCGCGGAGTTCGCTGCGGCTCAGGCTGCCGGAGAGGGCGCCAGGACATCCCGAGGAGATCCAACCGCACTCGTGCCTTGAAGGGATCCGACTTTCCGTGGTGAATTCCTATGCAGATCAGGCCGGTGCCGTCCGGACCATCGAGCCCGCCCGCGTCCAGGGGGACGTCGCGGGGTCGCAGCACAATCCGCTGACCGGACAGCCCGGCCTGACCATGGCCCAGCTCGACCGGGCCCTCACCATCCGGCAGGCGAACGACGCCTTCTTCTGGCAGTTCGGGCGCTCCTCGACGGACCTCTGCGGCCGCACCTTCAGCGACCTCGTGCACCCGAGCGTCCAACAACCCCTGCTGCGTCAGTTCTCCGGACTGATCGAAGGGCGGCGTGACCGCTTCGCCACCGACGTCATAGCAGTCGGTCCGCACGACGAGACGTTCACCGTCCCGCTCACCGCCGTCATGGTGCGCGGCGGTCTGCCTGACGAGTCGTCGATCCTGGTGATGATGCCCGACGGGCGTCCGGAGTCGGGTGGGTCCGAGGTCGTGGCCGGCCAGAAGAAGTTGCTGAGCGAGATCGACGCGAAGATCCTCGAGGGCATCGCGGCCGGCGTCTCGACCGTGCCGCTCGCCGCCCGGTTGTACCTGAGCCGTCAGGGCGTGGAGTACCACGTGACGTGCCTGCTGCGGAAGTTGCGGGTCCCCAACCGCGCCGCCCTGGTCTCCCGGGCCTACTCGATGGGGGTCCTCAAGGTCGGGGTCTGGCCGCCGAAGGTCGTGGAGAGCTTCGTCAAGTAGCGGTGTTCCATCAAGCCCGCAGGGGCTGCGGGGCGTCTCGGCGGGTGGGGCGGATCAGCGTGTTGTACGAGTGATTTCCGGACAAACACTGATCGGGGGTGTGAACCGGCCTCGGTGTCCCCGCCCCCGGGCCGACGGGATCACCCGAGGGCCCGTCACCGCCGGGACGGCCTCCGGGTGTCGATGCCCTGTCAAGGGCTTGACGCGGCCCTGGTCCAGCGCGATCGTGAGGGCCGAGATTCCGACATGTCACGTGTGCTCCTGCACACGGGTGCGGCGGCCGGCCCGTCGCCGGGGGAGGGCAGCGCGTGGAGCTGGAGCTTCGGCACCTGAGGGTGTTGTGCACGATCGCCGACACCGGCAGCGTGGGCCGGGCCGCCGCGGTGCTCGGTGCCTCGCAGCCCGCGACCAGCACCCAGCTGCGCCGGATCGAGGCCCACCTCGGCGCGCCGCTGTTCGAGCGCACCACCACCGGTGTGGCGCCCACCGGCTTCGGCGTCGAGGTGCTGGCCGCGGCCCGTGACGTGCTGGCCAGGGCCGACGGCCTGGGGCGAAGGGCGACGGCGGGCCTCTCGCCGGCCGGCCGGGAGTTGCGGCTCGCCGCCACCAACTCGCCGGTGCTGCCCGGCCTGCTCGCCAGGGTGCGGAGCCGGCTGCCGGAGCTGCGGATCACCGTGAGCAGCGTCTACCGCTCCTCGGACATCGTCGAGCTGCTGGAGCAGGGGGTCCTGGACGCGGCGATCGCGGTGGACTACCCCGGCATGGAGCTGCGGCACTCGGACGCCGTCGCGATCCGGGGCATCGTCACCGAGCCCACCTTCGTCGCACTGGCCGCCGGGCACCGGCTGCGGCGTTGTACCGAGGTGGCGCTCGCCGATCTCGCCGACGAGCCCTGGTTCGTCACCCCGGACGACGGCGCCGGATGGCCGGGGGTGTTCTTCGGCGCCTGCGCCGCCGCGGGCTTCGCGCCGGCGACGGTGCACGAGTTCCTCGGCGACCGGGCGGAACTCCAGGACATGATCGCCGCCGGTCTGGGCGTCTCCACCGTGCAGGCGACCGCCCGGCCGCTCTCCGCCGTGGTGATCAAGCCACTGGCCGGCACGCCGCTGCGGACCAGGTACCTGCTCGCCTGGCGGCCCGCGGCGGTGGGCGGCGAGTTGGTCGAGACGCTGTTCGAGGCGGCGGCCGCGGCCTACCGGGATCTGGCCGAGGCCTCGCCGCACTTCCAGGCCTGGGCGGCTCGGACCTACTGGGGCGCCCGCCCGTAACCGGCGCGGAACCGGGCGAGGTCGGTGTTATGGGCTGCGAGGGCATGTCATATGACCTGTGACATTGTAATGGCGTTGTTCCGGTGGCACGCTTCACCCCGGATCCCCCATGACCGGGCCCGAAAGCCCAGCGAGTCCGTCCCCCGTGCACCTTGACCCCCACTCAGAAGGATCACCCGTGCGACCGCGCATACCCCTCCGCACCCTCGTGGCCGGCTTCGCCGCCGGCTGCGCCACCGCCGCCTGTCTCCTGCCCGCCCCCGCGGCCGTCGCCGCCCCCGCACCGGCGCCCGCCAAGACGCCCGCACACTCCTCGCCGACCGTTCCCAAGCCACTCGGTGCCACCCTCTCCGATGCGGGCACCTCCTCCGACGCCTTCGGCCCGGCCGCGGCCCCGCTGACCCCGGATCAGCTGGCGCAGGCGCAGCGCCCCCTGCCGCCCGGCACCGCCGTCCAGCTCTCGCCGAAGACCCAGGCCCCGGCGGCGCGGCCGAACGCCACCCGCTCGGCGACCGCGGCCACGGCGAGCTGCACCCCGGCGGACTTCGGCACTCGCACCGGCAGCGCGCTGGTCTCCTTCATCGAGGGCTCGACCCCCGACTGCGTCAACACGCTCTTCAACCTCACCGGCAGCGACGCGGGCAACGCCTTCAAGGAATCGCAGATGCTCACCGTCGCCGACGCCTACCGGGCGCTGGCATCCGGCTACACCGGCGACGACTCGACCGGCATCTGGCAGCTGGAACTCTTCCTCAGGGCCGGCTGGTACGTGCAGTCCAACAACGCCGGCTCGGTCGGCAGCTACGACGCGGCCCTGACCACGGCCAACCAGGCGGCCCTCGACGCCTTCTTCGCCAGCGCGCACTGGCAGGACGTCACTGCGGCCAACGCGCCGGTGCTCTACGACGCGCTGGTGCTGACCGACAGCGCCAACCTGCAGGCCTCCTACCTGAACGTCTACAAGAAGGTGCTGACCGGCTACACCAGCGCCTACGACTCCGTCGCCGGCATGGACAAGGCCGTCAACGCGGTGCTGTTCGCCCCGCTGTGGCGCGGCAACTGGAACCCGGCCTTCGTCAACGCCGTGGCGGCCGACCCGAGCATCCTCAGCACCATGGGCAGCTTCGCGACCGACCACAAGGACATGGCGTCCGGCCCGGCCGGCTTCCTGGTGGTGAACACCGGCAACGACCTGGGCCGCGCCGCAGGCGACGGGGGCGCCGCCGGCGCCGCGGCCGGCCGGCAGGTGGCGGCGCTGCTCGCGGCCACCCCGATCACCGGCGCGACCGGCCCGCTCTACGTGCACACCGCCTACGACGCCAACCTGTACGACGCCGCGAACTGCTCCGTCTACGGCACCTGCAACCTGCCGGCCAAGCTGACCGCGGCCGTGCTGCCCAACCAACTGGTCTGCGACAACCGCACCGTCGAGACCGAGAACCTGACCGCGGACGAGCTGAACACGGTCTGCACCAGCCTGCGGGGCGAGGACACCTTCTTCCACAACCTGGTCAAGGACAGCGGGCCGGCCAACCCGTACGGCAAGACCATCGACCTGGCCGTCTTCGCCACCCAGGCGGACTACCTCACCTACTCCTGGGCGATCTTCGGCAACTCCACCGACAACGGCGGCGAGACCCTGATGGATCCGACCGACCCGAACAACCAGCCGGTGTCGGTGATGTACCGCAAGGCGTGGAACGACGGCTTCCCGGCCAACGTGTGGAACCTCAACCACGAGTACACCCACTACCTCGACGGCATCTACGACATGAAGGGCACCTTCGCCAACGAGCTGACCGTGCCGGACATCTGGTGGGTCGAGGGCGTCGCCGAGTACGAGTCGTACGCCTACCGCGGCACCACCGACACCCAGGCGATGGCCGAGGCCGCCAAGCACACCTACAAGCTCAGCACCATCTTCCAGAACACCTACGACAACTCGGACACGGTGCGCACCTACCCGTGGGGCTACCTGGCCGTCCGCTACATGTTCGAGAAGCACCCGGACGTGATCTCGACCATGCTCGGCCACTTCCGCACCGGTGACTTCCAGGGCGCCTACCAGGTCTACAACGGCCTCGGCACCGCCTACGACGCCGACTTCGACAGCTGGCTCACCGCCTGCGCCGCCGGCGCCTGCTACGCCCAGGGCCCGACGGCGCTGTTCGGCTCCTCCGTCAACGGCGCCACGGTCAGCCTGACCGACAAGTCCGTGCAGACCGGCGGCGGCAGCATCACCGCCTGGCACTGGACCTTCGGCGACGGCAGCACCTCCGACCAGCAGAACCCGGCCCACACCTACGCGGCGGCCGGCACCTACACCGTCGCCCTGACGGTGACCGACAACACCGGCCGGACCGCCAGCACCCCGGCCTCGGTCACCGTGACCGCCGGCGCGGCCCTGCCGACCTGCACCGACCCGCGCACCGACGCGCTCGGCCAGAACTGCTCGCGATCCGGCGTGTCGGCCACGGCGGGCAACACGGCCCACTTCTACCTCTGGCTGCCGGCCGGCACCACCACCCTGAAGGTCACCAGCTCCGGTGGCACCGGCACCGCCGCGCTCTACTTCGATCCGGACACCTGGGCCTCGCCGAGCGCCTTCACGGCCTCGTCGACCAACCCCGGCACCGCCCAGAGCCTGACCGTCAGCAACAGCACGGCCGGCTACCGCTACGTCGGCCTGTACGCCGTGACCGACTTCTCCGGAGTCACCGTCAGCACCCAGTTCTGATTCGGCACCGGCTCCGGCCCCGGCGCCCGAGGCGCGTCGCCGAAGCCGGCCGCCGGCGCGGCCGGTTGCCCCCTCCCCGCGCGGGGAGGGGGCAACCGGCGTTGGCTCACGCCACGTTGACGGCGGTGTCGTCGAGGACGAAGGAGGTCTGCTTGGTGTAGTCCTCGGCGCCGGTGAACTTGAGGGTCACGGTCTGGCCGGCGTAGGCGGACAGGTTGAAGCTGTGCTGCTGGTAGCCGGTGGCCGCGTTGACGTTGGAGTAGGTCGCCAGGGTGGTGCCGTTCGCGGTGACCTTCAGCGTGTCGAAGGCGGTGGTGTTGCTCGCGGCGGTGTCGATGTGCAGCCAGAAGCTGAAGGTGTAGCTGCTGCAGCCGGCCGGCAGGGTCACCGTCTGGGCGAGCGTGTCGGTGTTGGTGCTGCCGTACCCGTCCAGCCAGGCGTCGTACGTGCCGGAGTGCGGCGGCTCGCTGGAGCTGCTGTTGATGGTGCTGGTGCCGCTGGTGTTGGTCTCCGTCCAGCCGGCCGTCGTACCGGCCTCGAAGCCGGGGTTGGTGAGCAGCTGGGCCGCGGTGCAGCCGCCGCTGCCGGAGGTCTGGACGGTCCAGGTGAAGGTGACGGAGGAGGACGGACCGGTGGAGTCGGTCGCGGTGGCCGTCACGGAGTAGGTCCCGGCGGTGGTCGGGGTGCCGCTGATCAGACCGGTCGCGGTGTTGACGCTCAGGCCGGCGGGCAGGCCGGTCGCGGCGTAGCTCAGGCTTCCGCCGGCCGTGTCGGTGGCGGAGAGCTGGAGGCTGGTGGCGGTCCCGGCGGTGGCCGTGCGGGCGCCGGGGTTGGTGAGGGTGACGCTGCCGGCGGTGCTGCCGCCGCTGCCGGCGGCGAGCCAGGCGGTGGCGTTGAGGCCGAGCGCGGCGTCGGTGCCGGCCGGGTCGTTCCAGCCGTTGTAGAGGGTCTTGCCGGATTCGCCCGTGCCGTCGTCGATGGCCGAGCTGTCGCCCCAGAGCGCGACCCGGCCCTTGCCGAAGCTGCTGGTGGCGAAGAAGGCGCCGGTGGTACCGGAGTAGCCGGTGCGGTAGACGATGCCCTTGACGGAGGGGTTGTCGGCGGGCTTGAGGGTGAAGGTGGTGCCGTTGCGGATGATGCTGCCGGTGACGGTGCCGAAGGGGCCGTGCAGGACGGGGTCGGTGGCGTCGTTGACGGCGGTCGGGTTGTCCGTCTGGATGTTGAGCAGGTCGACCGAGAGCCCGAACGGGTCGTTGCTGTTGACCGAGTTGGTGGTCATCAGGTCGTTGATGACGGCGGGGGAGTCCCAGCCGTCGTTGTTGCGGTCGCTGCCGGTGTGGTCGGAGATCAGGAACAGCCCGCCGCCGTTCTGGACGAACGTCATGATCGCGGTCTTCTCGGAGTCGCTCAGCCGGATGTTCGGCTCGGGCAGGACGAACTCGTCGAAGTTGGCGAGGTCCAGCGCTCCGCCGGTGCCGTAGGTGATGGTGGAGCCGCTCGGCAGGGTCTTGAGGCTGTACTGGCCGGTCTTCTGGAGAGCGACGCCCCAGCTGGAGAGGGCGCCCGTCCAGTCGGTCTCGGACTGCGGGTTGGCGTTCTCGCCGAGCGGGTCGGGCTGGCTGGTGCTGATGATCCAGTCCGCGTTGCCGGCGGTCTCCGCCTTGCTGTTGTCGAACAGGACGCGGTGCTGGGTGGTCGTGGCGGTGGACGTCACGGTCGCCGCCTCGGCCCGGTGGGGTGCGGCGCTCGCGCCGGCGAGCACGGTCAGGGCGACGGCGCCCAGGGCGAGCGGGCGGATGGCGCCAGTGTGTCTGAGCATGGGTCAAGCTCCTTGTGCCGTGGGGGTACAGGGGGCGGTGCTACGCGCGTAGGCGCGCGGGACACCGTCCCATGATGGGGTAATCGGAGCTTGAACGGAACGCGACGAATCAGAACGTCACATCGCGATGCTCCCCGCCGGAGACCGTACGTACGGCCACGACACCGGCCGGGTCAGCCGGGCGTCCGGCCGATGTCGCGGCCGAGTTCGAGGGCGAGGATCTGGTCCAGGCGCACGAAGGTCTCGAAACGGGCGCCGTCCGGCAGGGCGGCCCGGGCCTCCAGCGCGTGCAGGGCGCGTACCGCGACCCGGGCGTCCAGATCCTCGTCGAGGCCGTCGAAGCCCGCCTGGACCATGTCGGCCTCCGGCGGGCGGGACGGCTCGCGGGCGCTGTCGGCCACCAGGGCGCGCCAGCGGGCCAGCCGCGCCGCGGCGTTCGCCAAGTCGTCGTCGGTGAGCCGGATCGGGGCGGTGACGGCGTGTTCGAGGAAGGCGAGGCGCAGTGCGAGGGGGTCGTGCCGGTCCACGGTGATCGAGGCCGGGGATTCGGCTCCGGAGTCCGGACGGGCGTGGTGGGGCCCCCTCACCGGACCGGTGACCAGGAGCGGCGCGGACGGCGGGTGGCAACGCTCGGCCGAGCGGCTGGTGATGGCGAGGTCGACCGCGGCCCGGTCCGAGCCGGCCACCTCGTGACGTGTGCTCAGCCCGGCGGGTGGGTGGACGCCGAGCCGGTCGGCGGCCTCCAGCAGGGCCCGGGTCCCCTCCCCGGGGGCGTCCGGGACGACGAGTTCGGTGATCACCTGCAGGCCCTGGGCCTCGCAGGTGCGGGCGAGCACGTCACCGGCCACCAGGGCGCGCAGGTCCCCGAGGCCGAACGGGCGGCCCTGCTCGCCGACGTCGACGATCGCGTGCAGGAGCCCGACCCGGTGCGGGCGGACCTCGATGCGCTGCCCGGTGCGGGCGTCGGTGATACGCAAGGGCGTCTCCCTCTCGGCTCGGCGGTGTGTGGCCAGGATGCGGCACCGTCCGGGTCCTCGTCGGTATGGCCGCCCCCGAGGTCGGCGAAGTTCCCACTGAAGGTCCTGGCGGTCTCCAATCACCAGGGGCCCGCCATGGGCTCTCCCAGGGCCGCGGCCGCCGTCTGACGACGCGTCCGGAGTTTCCCGTAGCCGCCCCCGCCCGGGGTGCGGACCTCCAGCGCGTCCCCGGCGTCGACATCGGCGCTGCCGCAGCCGGGCAGGTCCTCGACGGTGCCGTCGGCGCGCAGGATCCGGTTGGCGCCGAGGCCGCCGGGGGAGCCGCCGGCCATGCCGTACGGTGCGACGCGGCGGTGGCCGGAGAGCAGGCTGACGGTCATCGGTTCGCGGAAGCGCAGTCGGCGCAGCGCGCCGTTGCCGCCGTGCCAGCGGCCGGTGCCGCCGCTGTCGGGGCGGACGGCGAACTCCTCGACCAGGACGGGCAGGCGCCACTCCAGGACCTCGGGGTCGGTGAGGCGGGAGTTGGTCATGTGGGTCTGGACGACGTCGGCGCCGTGGAAGCCGGGGCCGGCGCCGGAGCCGGAGGCGATGGTCTCGTAGTACTGGTGGTTTTCGTTCCCGAAGCTGAGGTTGTTCATCGTGCCGGAGCCCTCGGCCTGCACGCCGAGCGCGGCGTAGAGCGCGCCGGTGATGGCCTGCGAGGTCTCGACGTTGCCGGCGGCGACGGCGGCGGGGTGGGCCGGGGCGAGCATCGATCCGGGCGGGACGACGATCCGCAGCGGGCGCAGGCAGCCGTCGTTGAGCGGGATGTCGTCGGCGACGAGGGTGCGGAAGACATAGAGGACGGCGGCGGTGACCACGGCGGAGGGGGCGTTGAGGTTGCTCCCGAGCTGGGGCGAGGTGCCGGTGAAGTCGATGGTGGCGCTGCGGTCGTCGCGGTCCACCCGGACCTCGACGGCGATCACCGCGCCGGAGTCGGTCTCGTAGCGGTAGCTGCCGTCGGTCAGGCCGTCGATGGCCCGGCGTACCGCCTGCTCGGCGTTGTCCTGGACGTGCCGCATGTAGGCCTGGACGACGCCGAGGCCGAAGTGGTCGATCATCGCGTTGACCTCGTCGACGCCCTTGCGGTTGGCGGCGATCTGGGCGCGCAGGTCGGCCAGGTTGGTGTCCGGGTCGCGGGACGGGTAGCGGGCCTCGGTGAGCAGCCGTACGGTCTCGGCCTCGCGCAGCCGCCCGTCCACCACCAGCGGCCAGTTGTCGAAGAGCACGCCCTCCTCCTCGATCTCCCGGCTGGCGGCGGGCATCGAGCCGGGGGTGATGCCGCCGATCTCGGCGTGGTGGCCGCGGGAGGCGACGAAGAACAGAACCTCCTGCCCGTCCGGGTCGAAGACCGGGGTCACCACGGTGATGTCGGGCAGGTGGGTGCCGCCGTGGTACGGGTCGTTGACCGCGTAGGTGTCGCCGGGGCGCAGGTCCGGGCCGCGGCGGCGGATCACCTCCTTGACGGTGGTGCCCATCGAGCCGAGGTGGACCGGGATGTGCGGGGCGTTGGCGACGAGGTTGCCGTCCGGGTCGAAGAGGGCGCAGGAGAAGTCCAGCCGCTCCTTGATGTTGACCGACTGCGCGGTGGACTCCAGCCGGGCCCCCATCTGTTGGGCGATCGCCATGAAGAGGTTGTTGAAGACCTCCAGCAGGACGGGGTCGGCGGCGGCGGTGACGGCTTCGTCCGCGCGGGCCTCGACGTGTTCCACCCGCAGGTGCCCGGCCTCCGTCACGGTGGCCTGCCAGCCGTCGTCCACCACGGTGGTGGCGTTGGCCTCGGCGATCACGGCCGGGCCGGTCACGGTGTCCGTGGGGCGCATGGATTCCCGCTCCAGCAGGGGGACGTGGCGCCGTTCGCCGTGGGTGTACAGCGAGACGGTGGTGGGCTCCGCCTCGGCCTCGGAGGTGGGGGAGAGGGCGTCCAGTTCCGGCTGCTCGGTGACGCCGGTGCCCTCGACGGCCAGGGCCTCGATCACCAGCGGGCGGTCCATCAGGAAGGAGTAGGTGGCCCGGTGGCGCTCCTCGAACTCGGACTTCATGTCGGTCGGTTCGCCGAGGGGGACGCCGATCGTGGTGTCGGTGCCCTGGTAGCGCAGCCGGGCCCGGTGGGCCAGCCGGATCCGGTCCTCCGGCACGCCCTGGTCGAGCAGCTGCTCGGTGGCCGCCGCCGCCAGCTCCTCGGCGAGGGTGTGGACGGCGGCCATCTCCTGCTCCGCCAGCGGCCGTTCGACGGCGTGCTCGCGCAGCACGGTGGTGTCGGCCAGGCCGATGCCGAGGGCGGACAGCACGCCGGCCATCGGCGGGACGAGCACGGTGCGGATGCCCAGCGCCTCGGCCACCGGGCAGGCGACCTGGCCGCCCGCTCCGCCGAAGGTGGTCAGGGCGTAGCGGGTGACGTCGTGGCCCTGCTGGACGGAGATCCGCTTGATCGCGTTGGCGATGTTGCCCACGGCGATCCGCAGGAAGCCCTCGGCCGTCTCCTCGGCCGTACGGTCGCCGATCTCCTCGGCCAGTTCGGCGAACCGGCGTTCGGTCAGCTCCTGGTCGAGCGGCTGGTCGCCGTCCGGCCCGAAGACGTGCGGGAAGTGCCCGGCCTGGATCCGGCCGAGCAGCAGGTTGGCGTCGGTCACGGTCAGCGGACCGCCGCCCCGGTAGCAGGCCGGCCCGGGGGCCGCGCCGGCCGAGTCCGGCCCGACCCGCAGCCGCTCGCCGTCGAAGCGCAGCACCGAGCCGCCGCCCGCCGCGACGGTGTGGATGGCGAGCATCGGCGCCCGCAGCCGCACCCCGGCGACCTGGGTGGTCACCACCCGCTCGTACTCGCCCGCGAAGTGCGACACGTCCGTGGACGTGCCGCCCATGTCGAAGCCGATCACCCGCTGGTGGCCGGCCAGTTCGGACATCCGCACCATGCCGACGATGCCGCCGGCCGGGCCGGAGAGGATCGCGTCCTTGCCCCGGAAGTGCCCGGCCTCCGCCAGCCCGCCGTTGGACTGCATGAACATCAGCCGGACACCGGCCAGTTCGTCCGCCACTCGCCGAACGTAGCGGCGCAGGCCGGGGTTGAGGTAGGCGTCGACGACGGCGGTGTCCCCGCGCGGCACCAGCTTCATCAGCGGGCTCGCCTCGCTGGACAGCGACACCTGGTCGAACCCGAGTCGCTCGGCGAGGCGCCCGATCGCTCGCTCGTGGGCGGGGTGCAGGTAGCTGTGCAGGCAGACCACGGCGACGGAGCGGATTCCGGCGTCCAGACAGTCGCGCAGGTCCTCCGCGAGCCGGTCGAGGTCGGGCGGGCGCAGCACCTCGCCGTCGGCGGCGATCCGCTCGTCCACCTCGACCACCCGGGCGTACAGCGGCTCGGGCAGGGTGATCCCGCGGGCGAAGATCTGCGGCCGGTTCTGGTAGCCGATCCGCAGCGCGTCCGCGAAGCCGCGGGTGATGCACAGCGCGGTCGGCTCCCCGGTGCGCTCCAGCAGGGCGTTGGTGGCCACGGTGGTGCCCATCCGGACGGACTCGATGTCCGCTCCCGGCGGGAGCAGGGCCCGGATCCCGGCGACGGCGGGGTCCCGGTAGCGGGCCGGGTCGTGCGAGAGCAGCTTGTGGGTCAGCAGGCGGCCGTCCGGGGTGAGCGCGACCACATCGGTGAAGGTGCCGCCCCGGTCCACCCAGAACTGCCAGCCCCTGGAGGCCATGACCGGCTCCCTCCGCCGTGCCGCGTGTCGTCGCCCCGTGCGCGAGTAGCCCCGCGCACGAGTATCCGGCCAAGCGAAGACGACGGCCAAACGGGACATACTGGGCGTGCGGGCCGACCGGGGGCAACGGAGGCAGCGATGACGACCACGACGGTAGGCGTGCTCCGCGAGACCGCACCCGGCGAGCGCCGGGTGGCCCTGGTGCCCGAGCTGGTACCGGCCGCCGTCCGCCTCGGCGCGACCGTCCTGGTCGAGCCCGGCGCCGGCGCCCTGGCCGGGCACCACGACGCCGACTACCTGGCGGCGGGCGCCGCCGTGGTCGGACGGGCCGAACTGCTCCGCCGGGCGGACGTCCTGCTCGGCATCCACCCGCCGAACGTCGACCCGGTGCGCGACCTGCGCCCCGGCCAGGTACTGGCCGCACTGGTACGCCCGCACCGGATCCCGTACCTGGTCCGGCAGTGGGCCGACCGCGCGGTGACGGCGATCGGCCTCGACCTGGCACCGGACCTGCCCGACGCCTACCCGCTCGACGCCGAGGCCTCCCAGGGCCGGGCGGCCGGCTACCGGGCGGTCCTGCTGGCCGCCACCCGACTGGACCGCTGCCTACCGCCGTGGGGCACCACGGACGGGCTGTTCGACCCGGTCCGGGTGCTGGTGGTCGGCGCCGGTCACGCGGGGCTGCAGGCGATCGACACGGCCCACCGCCTGGGCGCGCTGGTCCGAGCGGTCGAACCGCGCCGGCGCGAGCGCGCGGCGGTCGCCGCCCTGGGCGCCGAACTGCTGGACCTGCCCGGACTCCCCCCGGTGGCGGACGACCGGGACCTGTGGGACACCCTCGACCGTGAACGCCGCCCGGACTGGGTGGCCGGCCTCGCCGAGGCCGTCGCCCACCACGACGTGGTCGTCACGGCCCTCGACCTGCCCGGCCGGACGCCCCCGGTGCTGCTCCGCACGGCGGCGGTGGAACGGATGCGGCCGGGCTCGGTGCTGGTGGACCTGGCGGCCGGCCCGGAGGGCGGCACCGTCGAGGGCGTCCGGCCGGACTCCGCCGCGCTGGTCGGCGACGGGGTGACGGTCATCGGCGCCGGGGAACTCGCCGCCCAGGTGCCCGCGACCGCCTCGCTCGCGTACGGCCACAACGCGCTCGCACTGCTCGACCGCCTGCTGCGGGGCGAGGAGCCCGCGGCCGACCCGGTGCTCGGGCCGATGCTGGTGACCGACGGGGGCATGGTGCGGCACGAGCCCACCCGGCGGTTCCTGCGGGACGCGACCGCCCTCGCCGGGCTGCCGTGACGCCTCGGACCGTGGCGTGCGCGAACAGCCCGGCGTGGCGGGCGATCGCCCCCGCGTGGTCGGCGCACCGCCCCCCGTGTAGTCGTGGTGGCTACAGGCTCGCGAGACCCGGCTCCCACCATGAACCCCTACAGCGTGTCGTAGCTTGGGTGGCGCCGGGCGAGCCGCCACGGCGGTCTCCCCGTCGGCCGTTGTCGAAGCGCGCGATGGGACATCGCCAGGGCTGCCGCCTACGCGGCGGCCTCGGGGGCGCTCCAGCTGACGGGGAGGGTGATGGGTGACTTGCTCGGTGACTCGTCCTCCCAGATGGGCTGGTGGCCTTCGGCCAGGCGCAGGTGGGGGAGCCGGTCGAACAGCACCTCCAGGCATACGGTCATCTGGGCGCGTGCCAGGTGGGAGCCGACGCAGTTGTGCGCCCCACGGCCGAAGGTGAGGTGGGGGTTGTCCGTGCGGAACAGGTCGAGCCGGTCTCCGTCGGCGAACACACTCCCGTCTCGGTTGGCGGAGGCGAGTACGGGCAGCACGGCGTCGCCGACGCGGATCGTCCGGCCGTGCAGCTCGATGTCCTCGACGGCCTGGAGGACGACGACGCCGTTCATCACCGGTACATAGCGCAGCAGTTCCTCCACCGCGCCGGGCATGAGGTCGCGGTTGTCGCGCAGGCGTGCGTACTCGCCGGGCACGGTCAGCAGGGTCAGCACGGCGTCGGCCAGGAACATGGTGCTCGTGCGGTATCCGGCGACCAGCATGGAGAGCCCGAAGCTCACCGCGCTCTCGTGGTCCAGCGTGCCGTGCTCGCACTCGCGGACCAGTTTGGTGAGCACGTCGTCATCGGGCTCGCGCCGCTTCCCCTCGAGCAGCGAGGTGATGTAAGCGCGCAATTGGGAGGTGGCCTCGCGGCCCTCCTTCAGGGTGAGTATGGCCCCGAGCGCGGCGTCCGCCTTGGGCAGGAAGTACTGGCTGTCGTCGTAGGGGATGCCCACCAGGTCGCACATCACCATGACGGGGAAGGGCTCGAGGAACCGGACGACCAGGTCGCCGGGCTGGTCGCCGCCGAGGAACGCATCGAGCAGTTGGTCGGCTGACTGCCTGATGCGCGGCAGCCGGCTCCGGATGGACCGGACACTGAACGGCTCTCTCAATGTCCTGCGCAGGGCGGCGTGCTGGGGGCCCTCCAGTTCCATCATCGTGATCAGGCCCGGCTCGTCACCGGGGGCCTGGCCGGGGCAGGGCGGCCAGTCGTTGATGCTCGGCCGGATCAGCCGGGAGTCGGCGACCAGGTCCTTGACGTCGTTGTACCGGGTCACGTACCAGGCGGTGGCGCCGATCGGCAGCCGGACCTTGACCAGCGGGCACTCCTGGCGCAGTCGGCCGTACTCCTCGGGTGGCCCCATCGTGCCCGGCGGGGGGAGGGGCAGGTCGATGACGGGCGCGTCGACGAGAGGTTCCGGCGTGGTGTTCACGGGTGGACCTCCCCTTCCTCGTGTGCGGCCGGGCGCGAGGGTTCGGTCGTCGGGGTTCGACCGGGTGCCGAGGGGCCTGCGGGCCGGTTCACCAGCTGACAGGGAGCGTCAGTGGGGACTTGGTGACGGACTGGTCGTCCCAGAGGGGTTCGTGCCCGTCGGCCGGACGCAGCCGGGGGAAGCGGTCGAACAACGCCTCCAGGCCGACGGTCAGTTCGGCGCGTGCGAGGTGGGCGCCGACGCAGTTGTGGGCTCCCCGGCCGAAGGTGAGGTGCGGGTTGTCCGCGCGGCACGGGTCGAGCCGGGCGGCGTCGGCGAAGACGCTCGCGTCACGGTTGGCGGAGGCCAGCACGGGGATGACGGCTTCGCCCTCGCGGATGCGCTGCCCGCCTGCCTCGATGTCCTCGGTGGCCAGCAGCAGCACGGTGCCGTTCATCACCGGCATGTACCGCAGTATCTCCTCCACCGCCCCGGTCATGAGGTTGCGGTGGTCGCGTAGGCGGGCCCACAGCTGGGGCCTCTCCAGCAGGGTGTGCACCGAGTCGGCCAGGAAGAAGCCGCTGATGCCGAAGCCGACGGTGAGCATGGACAGTCCGAAGGCCATCACCTCGTCATGGGGCAGCACTCCGCCGTCGCGCCGGCCGACCAGCCGGGTCAGGACGTCGTCACCGGGTCGGCTCCGCTTCTGTGCGAGCAGCTCGGCCATGTACTCGCGCAGCAGGTCGGTGACGCTGTTCGCGTCCTCGGAGGTCACCACGCCGTCGAGGGCCGCGTCCAGCACCGGAAGGAACCAGTCCTGGTCCTGGAAGGGGATGCCCACCAGGTCGCACAGCACGAGCAGCGGGAACGGTTCGGTGAATCCGGCGACCAGGTCGCCGGCGCGGCCGTCTTCCTCGAACTCCTCCAGCAGGTGCTCGGCGAGTTCGCGGATGCGCGGCAGTCGGTCTCGGACGGCTCGGGAGCTGAACGCCGATGCCACGGCCCTGCGCAGTGCCACGTGCCGGGGGCCGTCCAGTTCCGCCATGGTGACCAGGCGCGGCCCGTCGTCCGCGGTCTGCCCGGGGCGGGGCGGCCAGTCGTTGATGGTCGGCCTGATCAGCCGGGGGTCCGCGAGCAGCTCCCGGACGTCCTCGTACCGGGTGGCGTACCAGGCGGTCGCGTCCATCGGTAGCCTCACCCTGGCCATGGGGCAGCTTTCGCGCAGCCGTGCGCACTCCTCGGGCGGGCCCATGGTGCCCGGCCGTGGGAGCGGGAACTCCAGTACGTCCAGCTCGGGGCCGGGTGCCGGCGCGCTGGTTGGCTGTGAGGTCATGCTCGCTCCTCTTGCGAGGGGGGCTGCTTGCGGGGGCGCTGTGGTCACGGGCGCTCGATGTAGCCGGTGGTGTAGAAGTACTCCAGGTAACGGTCCAGCAGCTCCGCGTCGACCGGAGGGCAGTGCAGGCCCGCGGCGGCGAGGTCGCGTTCGACGTTGGCCCGCCCGATGGTCGGGAAGGTGCCCTCGAAGTACATCTCCTTGACGGACATGTCCGCCTGCTTGCAGCGGTCCACGCACAGGGAGACGAACGGGGCCGTGGGGCTCGTGGGGTGCTGCGCGACGTGGCGGACGAGTTCGCCCACCCACTCCTCGTAGGGGAGCCGGCTGATCCGGTGGCCGCCCGCGTCCATCCGGTCGAGCATGTCGCGCAGGCTCGCCGCGCGGGGATTGGTCAGGTGGTAGGTCCGGCGGGTGGTCCGGTGCCTCGTGGCGATGTGCACCACCGCGTCGGCGAGGTAGTCCACCGGGACGAAGTCCAGCGGCAGCGGGATGTCGGGGGCCAGCCCGGTCTCGCTGATCGTCTTGAACAGCGAGCAGATCGCGGTGTCGGTGTTGCAGGCGCCGGTGTTCCGGTCACCGGTGATCTCGTACGGCCGGTAGATCGCCACCGGCAGGCCTTGGTCCGCGGCGTTGCGCAGCACCTCTTCGGCGACCCACTTGCTCTCGGCGTAGCCCATGGTGAGCCGGTCGGCGTGGTCGAGCGGCAGGTCCTCGTCGACGTGCCGTACGCCGGCGGTTCCGAAGCCGGCCAGCACCGCGATGGTGGAGAGGAAGTGCAGCGGTACGCCGCGTCCGGCCGCCAGCCGGACGATTTCCCTGGTGCCTTCCACGTTGGTGCGGCGCAGCGCCTCGTACGGGTAGATGAAGTTGACCTGCGCGGCCGCGTGGATCACCAGGTCGAGGGTGTCGGCGAGTTCGTCGGTGTGGCCTGGTCCCAGACCGAGGCCGGGCTCGGCGAGGTCGGCGGGGAAGCACACGATACGGTCGGCGGCTTCGGCGGTGGCGAGGTCGAAGCGGGCCAGGCTCCGCGCCACCTTCTGCCGGGCGTGGGTACGGTCCCGGCTTCGAACCGGGCAGTGCACCCGGGCGTCGGTGCGGCGCAGCAGCGCGGCCAGCAGGAACGCGCCGACGAAGCCGGAGGCGCCGGTGAGCAGCACCTCCCCGGGGTGCCGCCACTCGGGGTCCGGTCCGCGGTGCGCCGGCAGGGAGAAGCCCAGCTGTGCCTCGGCGCGGAAGTCCACCGGTCCCGTGTCGGCGCTCGCCCTGCCGGGCCGGTCCCTGATGGTGGCGACGGCGGCGGTGAAGTCCTCCAGCGCGGGGGATCGCAGCAGGTTGTGGACCAGGGTGCGGCCGTGCCGGGCGTCGAGGTCGAAGGCGGTCAGCGTACGGGTGACGGCCTCGGCTGCGAGCAGGGAGTCGCCGCCGATGGCGAAGAAGCTGTCGCCCGGTGCCGGGTGCACGCCCAGTACCAGCTGCCAGACCTGCGCCACCGTGTCCTGCAGACCGGGCCCGGGGCCGTCCGCCGCTGCCAGGGTGGCGGTGGTTTCGGTCGCTGTCAGCCTGCGCAGCCGATGGCGGTCGACCTTGCCTCCGGCGGTGACCGGGAACTGTGCGAGTTCCACCAGCCGCGCCGGTACCGCGACGGCGGGCAACCAGGTGGCGAGGGAATGGCGGATGTGGTCCAGGGGCAGTGCCTGGCCGGGATGAGCTGGTGTCATGTACCCGATCAGCGTGTCGCCGTCCCGTTCGACGACGGCTTCGCCCACCGCGTCGTCCGCCCGCAGCCGGGTCTCTATCTCCTCCGGTTCGATGCGGTGCCCGCGCAGCTTGATCTGCCTGTCGACCCGGGCCCGGTACTCCAGTGTGCCGTCCGCGCGCCGGAGCACTCGGTCACCGGTGCGGTAGAGGCGCGTACCGGGTTCGACGGGGTTGTCGACGAAGCGTTCTGCGGTCAGCTCGGGGTCGCCGAGGTATCCGAGCGCGAGCCCGTCTCCGCCGACGAGTAGTTCGCCCTCCTCGCCGGTGCCGGCGACGGTGCCGTTCGCACGCAGTACCTGGTAGGTGGAGTTCTCCAGCGGGCGGCCGATCGGCACGGCCGTCACCTCGGGCGGCAGATCGTGTACCAGGTGTGCGGTCGAGACGACGCTGTTCTCGGTCGGGCCGTAGAAGTTGACCACGGCGGTGCCCGGGCAGGCCGCCAGTACTGCGCGGGCCAGCTCCGGGTCCATCGCCTCACCGCCGGCCGAGGCGAACCGCAGGGACCGCAGTGCCGACGGCCTGGTGCGGGCGATGTGGTGGAACACCCCAGTGGTCAGATAGGCGATGCCGACGTCTTCGGAGCGCAGCAGTGACTCCAGGGCGGCCGGTGACAGCAGTTCCTCCTGGTCGGCGATCACGATGCAGGCGCCGGAGAGCAGCGCGGGCCAGATCTCGATGGTGGAGGCGTCCGAGGAGAGGCCGTAGGCGTGAAGCACCCGCTCACCGGGCCGAGGACGCTGGCCGACCAGGTCGGAGACCGCCAGCCGCACGACTCCGCGGTGCGGGATCGCCACCGGTTTGGGGCGACCGGTCGAGCCGGAGGTGAACATCACGTAGGCGCAGTCGGTGGGCCGTACCCGGGTCCGCGGTACCGCGGCCGGGGCGGCCGGTGCCGGGCCGGCCAGGTTGACACGGGTGCGCACGCGCCGGATGCGGCGAGCGCTGCCGGGCAGTACGACGACGGTATGCACCCCCGCGTCCTCGGCCATGGCCTGCAGTCGCGCCGGCGGCGAGGTGTCGTCGAGCGGAACGTACGCCGCGCCGGTCTTGAGGATGCCGAGGAAGGCGACCAGCGCTTCCGGGCACCGTGTCCCGCACACTCCGACCATGTCGCCGTGCCGCACACCGGAGTCGTGCAGCCGGGTGGCCAGTGCGTCGGAGCGGATCCTGAGCTCGCCGTAGCTGATGCCGCGGTCGTGCTGTGTGCAGGCGGTGGCCTGCGGGCGGCGTGCCGCCCAGGCGTCGAACAGCTCGTGGAGACAGCGGTCGCGTGGACAGCCCACCTCCTCGGCGTGCTCGTGCGCCGCCTGGTGCGTCATGGCCCGGGTGTTCATCGGAATGTCCCGCTCTCTGCCGCGTGTCCGGGTGGCACGGGCAGCTAATGCTCGAACTCCTTGGCGAAGGCGGCGAAGTCGGCGGTCCGCCATCTTTCGGGCCTCATGCGGATGAGGATGTTGTCGGTCAGCTGCCGACGGTTGGCCGCCAGGTACGCCGTCGCCGTGTCCGGGTCCAGGTACCGGTGGGCCAGCTGCTCGTGTTCGGCCGGCGGGATCGGGTCCTCGACGGCCACCACGGGCCCCTCCACGCTGACGTACCGGTACGGTGCCGTCTCGTTCTGCGTGCACAGGCTGAACCGGCCCGCGCCGCGGATGAGCCGGGCCTTCAGCGATTCCCGCCCGGTCTGGACCGTCACCAGCCCGCCGGGCCGGTAGGAGTACCAGATCGGGAGCAGTAGCGGCCCTCCGCCGTCGCGTGGATCGTCCACCCCCAGGATCCCCACGTGCACTCCGGCGAGGAATTCCTCCCGGTCTTCGACCGACATCCTGAGATCCACTGGTACCGCCTCGATTCGGCAGGGGAACCCGGCGGATCGGCCGCCCCGGTCCCTCTCCCAGACTTCCACCACACCCGGGTGGCTCGCATCCGGGCGGGCTGCCGGGCGGGCCACTGCGAACACAGGACCCGCCGACGCGTGGGCTACCGGGCCGTTCCCCGGCCGGAAAGCAGAATGAGGGGTCCTGCCAGCGCTGGCCGTCAGGTGGTTCACCGGGAGAAGGAGGAGGCGCATGAGGGCGGCCATCCGAGCCGAGGGCCTGGTGAAGACCTTCGGCGACGTACGGGCTCTGGACGGGGTCGACCTGGACGTGCCGGAGGGGACGGTACTGGGCCTGCTCGGCCCCAATGGCTCGGGCAAGAGCACCACGGTACGGGTGCTCACCACTCTGCTGCGGCCCGACGTCGGCAGCGCTTACGTGGCGGGCGTGGACGTGCTCAGGCACCCCGCCCGAGTCCGCAGTCTGATGGGTCTGTGCGGCCAGTACGCGGCGGTCGACGAGTACCTCACCGGCCGGGAGAACCTCCAGATGGTCGGCCAGCTCTGCCAGATGCGGACCAGGGCCGCCAAGGCGCGCGCCCGGGAGCTGCTGGAGTGGTTCGACCTCGCCGAGGCGGCCGACCGGCTGGCCAGGACCTACTCCGGCGGTATGCGCCGCCGGCTCGACCTGGCGGCCGCGCTGGTGGTGCGGCCCCCGGTGATGTTCCTCGACGAACCCACCACCGGTCTGGACCCGCGCAACCGGCTGGCGCTGTGGGAGGTCATCGAGATGCTGGTGGCGGAGGGCACCACCCTGCTGCTCACCACCCAGCACCTGGAAGAGGCCGACCGCCTCGCGCACGACATCGCCGTGGTCGACCGCGGCCGGGTGATCGCACGCGGCTCCGCCGACGACCTCAAGGCAGGGATCGGGGGTGAGCGGGTGGAAGTGGTGGTCCACCGGCGCGAGCTGATCGGTGCGGCCGTCGCGGCGCTCACCCCGTACGGCAAGGGCCGGCCCAGCGTGGAGCAGCACACCCGGCGGATCGCCATGCCGGTGGACGGGGGCGCCCGGGTACTCGCCGACGTCATCCGCGAGCTGGACGGGCGGGGCATCCTCATCGACGACATCGGCCTGCGCAGGCCCACCCTCGACGACGTCTTCCTCTTCCTCACCGGCCACACGGCCGGGGACATCGACCCTGACAAGGAGGTCTGACCGTGGTCGACACCGTGATGAGGGGGCAGGCGATTCCGCAGCCGCGCGGCGGAGTCGTCCAGATGGCACGGGATTCCTGGGTGGTCGCCCAGCGGAACCTGCGCCGGATGACCCGGATCCCCGAGATCGTGATCCTCGGGCTGCTGCAGCCGGTGATGTTCGTGCTGCTCTTCTCGTACGTGCTGGGCGGCGCGATCAACGTACCGGGCGGCGGCTACCACGAGTTCCTCATGGCCGGGATCTTCGCCCAGACGGTCACCTTCGCGGTGGAGGGAGCCTCCGCCGGCATCGCGGAGGACATGACCAAGGGCCTGATGGACCGCTTCCGCTCGCTGCCCATGACACGCTCGGCAGTGCTCGCCGGGCGGACTCTGGCCGACCTGGCGCAGAGCGCCTTCACCCTGCTGGTGCTGGCGATCGTGGCGATGCCGGTGGGCTGGGGGGCGCACCGCGGGGTGCTCAGGGCACTGGGTGCCTTCCTGCTGCTGCTCGCGCTGGGCTACGCCTTCTCCTGGATCGGGGCGCTGATCGGACTGTCGGTGCGCAGCCCGGAGGCCGCCAGTTCGGCCGGCCTGATCTGGCTCTTCCCGCTCACGTTTCTCTCCAACGCCTTCGTGCCGGTGGACACCATGCCCAAGTGGCTGCAGACGATCGCCTACTGGAACCCGTTCAGCGCCACCGTCCAGGCCTGCCGGGACCTGTTCGGCAACCCCGGGGCCGACGGCGCGCACGTCTGGCCGATGCAGCATCCGATCGTGGCGTCCGCGCTCTGGTCACTGCTGATCACGGGGCTGTTCTCCTGGCTCGCGGTGCGCAAGTACCGCAACGCGACCAGCTGACCGGGCTGTCGCCCCGCAAGGTTCGAGCCGCTGTCGGTGTCCGAGTTCACGGCCTCGCATGCGGTAGGACTCGCCTTGGGGGAGTGGACCTCGGCGAGACTACGGAACAGCCCTCGGTGCGGAACGTAGCAGCGTCGAGGCAATTGTCATGAATCCGCCTTGTCGCCATATCCCTTGGAGTAGAGTCAAGTTGAGGTCGCCGGGCGCTCGTCGACGTGAGCGCCGGTGTCCTCGCTCGCTCGGCGAATGGTCCATGCGGCCTCTCCTGAGGCCTCCGGGCAAGGAGAGTTGATGCGCAGGAAGTTCTCGGCCGCCCTCGGAGCGATGGTCCTGTCCACCGCCGCGTTGTCCGCTGCCGTCGGCCCGGCGTCGGCGACCGTCGCGAGGCCGGCGAACACGTCCGGCCCGTTCCGGGTCCACTCCTACTCGGGCACTGTCGGCGCGACACCCAGCGCGTGGGCGGGTTCAAGCGCGCAGATCTGCTTCAACATCTGGGGCAACCACCTGACCGACGGCTACTACGTGCTGTTCGTGTCGGACTCGGGCACCCAGTGGACGGCTCACTACTACGGGCCGAAGAACAAGACGTGCAGCCCGTGGAAGTACTTCGGCGGGAACTTCCGTGCGCGGATCCTCCCGCACGGGAACGCCAGCGTCTACGCCGACATCTGGCTGTACTACAACTGAGTCGAGTGGCGGCGCTGAGGAAGGCGGCCGGCACCCGAAGGCCGGAACGCCCAGGGGTGGAACTTCGTCGCGAAGCTCCGCCCCTGGGCCCATCCTGGCGCGGACTCGGCGCGCCGGGCTTCACCTCGCCCACGCTGCAGGCGGCGATGTTCGGCGACCGCGACCACAGCGGCGAGTTCGGCCGGGACGCCGTGGTCGCACTGTGCCGCGCCGATCCGGTCCTCACCGCGACCGACGGTACGACGGTCGATGTCCGCGCGGCCTGCCGGGGTCGCAGTGGACCGCGCCCGCACCCGTTCCGCATCAGCCCGGGGATGTAAACCCGTGGGCCAATGCGAGGTGACGGAGAGTCAACCGGTGGGCTGATGCCGCCCACCCGCCCCGCGTGACAGCGTTCCGCGCATGGACACCACGCCGATGGACACCACGCCGACCGCACGTCGTACCGGACCGACCCGCCGCCGCATGCTGGGCGCCGCCCTCGCCCTGGGCGCCGTGGCGCCGCTGGGCCTTGCCCGCACCGCCTCGGCCGCTCCCGCCTCCGCCGGCACCGTCCCCTCCGGAACTGCCTCCGGCGGCACCGACTCTCCCGCGCGGCTCACCCTGCTCGCTCCCACCGGCCCCTTCCCGGTGGGCATGGTGCCGCTGCACCTGCGCGACGAGTCCCGGCTCGACCCGAACGCCAGGCCCGGAAGGTTCCGCGAGCTGATGGCCACCGTCTGGTACCCGGCCCGGGCCGCGAACGCCGACGCGTACCCGCTCGCCCCCTGGATGACCGAGGGCGCCCTGAAGGCCTTCCTCGACGACGTCGGCTTCCCGCTCCCTCTCACGCTCGCCCCGCTCACCGCCGGCCACCAGGGCGCGCCCGTCCACCGGACCGGCCGGCCGCTGCCTGTCGTCCTCTACTCGCACGGCGCGGGCAGCCACCGCGCCGACCACACCATCATGGTCCAGGAGTTGGCCAGCCACGGCTTCGCCGTCGTCACCGTCGACCACACCCACGACGGCATCACCGAGTTCCCGGACGGGACCGTCGTCACCCGGGACGGCGTCGCCCCGGGGCTGGCCCCGAAGGACTACGCCGCCGACCTGCTCTTCCTGCTCGAACGCGTCGTCGACCTCGCCAACGGTCGCAACCCCGACGTCGACGGCCGCGCCCTGCCGACCGGCCTGCTCGGCAGCCTGGACGCGCGGAACATCGGCGTCTCCGGCTGGTCCAAGGGCGGCACCGCCGCCGCCCTCGCCATGGTCGCCGACCAGCGCATCCGCGCCGGCCTCACCCTGGACGGCCGGATGGAGTCGAACCCCGCCATCACCACCGACATCGACCGGCCGTTCATGATGATGACCGCCGCCTACACCCGGGCCGCCAGCCCGTACGTCGAGACCTTCTGGGGCCACCTGCGCGGCTGGCGCCTCGACGTCCAGGCCACCGGCGCCGTGCACTCCTCGTACGGCGACGACATGACGCTGATCCCCCAGGCGGGCAGGCTGCTCGGCATGGCCGAGCAGCAGATCCAGTCCAAGGTCGGCACCATCGACCCCGACCGCTGCGTTCTCATCCAGCAGGCCTACCCGCGCGCCTTCTTCGACCTCCACCTGCGCAACCGGCACTGCGGCAACCTGCTCGACGGACCGTCGAAGGCCTTCCCGGAGGTCGTGTACCACCCGTAGGCCCGGTACAGGACCGCTACGGCGGCGGGCGGCCGTCACGGGGGTGCGGC
>NZ_JBHVVI010000096.1:0-34776 GCF_042883685.1 Kitasatospora sp. NPDC058190 | reverse complement strand
TCGCCGGGCACCGTGACGGCCTGGCCGAGCGTGCCCACCGCCTCCTGCTCACCCGCGACATTCGGTGGCGACGCCGGCAGGCTCTCGATGCCCTGATCGCCTGGGGTCACGACACCACCGGCCTTGCCCGGCCCGGCGACGAGGACCGCAGCCCGTACGTCACTGGCCGGTCCTGGGGCGGCGGCTGGCACCCCGAGAACCCGCCATTCTGATCGTCAGACCGGGAACCCAGGCCGACTACCCGCCCGGCCCGCGCCGGCATGCGCCGGTGGTGTGGCGTAGACGCCGATGAGCGTCGCGCGCCACGGGCAACGGGGTGCGGTGCGCACCGCCTGCCCGATTCTCCCAGGCCGCCAGGCGTTCGTTGCCGGTCCGGTGGCCGCGGTGCTGCCCGTCCCGACCACGCGGGAGCTGGTGGCCGCGCTGGTCTCCGCGTCGGGCGGTCCGTGGTGGGAGTCGCGTCTGCTGCACGCGAAGCTCGGCCCGATGAAGGGGGCGCAGCGTGTGAGCCGTGCGGCGGTCCCTCTGTACCGTTGCGCGGGGCAGTGGGCCCGGCATGGCATGCTGCCTCGCATGATCGACACTCCCGATAGCGGCACCTCGGGCGAGACTTGGTCGTTCGCCACCGCGCGCGAGCCGGCCGAGTTCCCCGCAGTCGAGGTCGAAGGGGTGCCCGGCGTCGAGCACGCCGGGGGCCGGGGCCGTACCCTCTGCGGGATCCGCAGCCGGTACCTGAAGCTCTTTCTGCACCACTTCCAGCCGCAGGCTCTGGCCTCGTGCCGCAAGTGCCGAGCACTGGCCGAGGCGGCACCGTCCCGACCGTGCGGGCAGGAACGCCTGCACAACCTGCTCCTCCGGGAAGCCGACGACGGGCGGCTGCGCACGGACCTGCTCGCCGCGCTGCGCCGGGGTGCGCGGATCGCGATCTGGATCACCGGCCCAGCAAAGGACCTCGCCCGGTCTCACTCGCGGATCGACCGGATGACGGAGGAGGCCGGCCCGGCCGCCGAGACGCTCGCGGCGGCCAGCGCCTCCATCACGCTGGCCCGCATCGAGGATGCCGACCGGCAGTACCTCGTCGTCCTGCCGCCGGATGGCCGTGCCCGCATCGCGCGCGGGGTGGTGACTGCCCCTCCCGCGGCTTACTGAAATTGAATTCGTGATGTCGGTGTCAGCTGGGGTCAGTCGTTCATGACCAGGCCGGCCTGGGCGAGGCAGCCGTCGATCAGGTGCGGGCGGTACTGGATCTTCTTGAGGCGGGTTCGGACGGTCTTGGCCAGGTGGTCGACGTTGGCGGCCGCGAGGTTGCCGATGCCGCGCTTCACCAGGGCCCAGATGCCCTCCTGCGGGTTGAGATCGGGCGCGTAGGAGGGTAGCTGGAAGACCGTCAGCCAGTCCTGGTTCGCGGCGATGAACTCCCTCATCGGCGGCATCAGGTGCGTCGAGAGGTTGTCCCGGACCAGCACGATCGGGCCGCCGAGCTGGATGCGGGCCCGCAGGATCAGGTCGCGGTAGTCCTGCCAGGTGAACGCCTTGCGCTCGCCCTTGCGGCCGCGATGGACGCGGAAGCCGTAGATCATGCGGGAGCGCTGGCCCGCCTTGTAGCAGGCCATCCCGGCTATCGAGACCCGTCCGGAGCCCCGGCCGCGGACGCGGACGACCGGCGTGCAGCCCACGCGGCCCCAGGTCCTGGCACGCGGCGGTCTCATGTGGTCTGCCCGGCTTCGTCCTCGAAGACGAGCCAGGCTCCCCGAGCCGCCGCAGCGCTTTTACCCGGGGCCAGACCTCCTTCTGCTACAACTCGACTGCCTGGTCGTCCCGTTCGACGGCCCGGCGGGCCGGCCGCTGCCACGACCAGCCATGGCGCTTGAGCAGCGCCCAGGTCCCCTCGACCGTGTAGCTGACGTGGAACAGCCGGCCGATCAGCGTCTTCACCCGGGCGAGCGTCCAGCGCTGGTCCTCCCAGCCATGGGCGAGCGGACCTCGCTCCAACTCGCCCTCCAGTCTGGCGATTTGCCTCTCGCTGAGCCTCAGTCGACCGGGTGAGCCCTTCGAGAGGACCCCGGCCTCACCTCGCTCCCGCCATTGCCGGCGCCATCGCTCCACCGACCGCTCGCTCACCCGCAGCGCGGCGGCGATCTCCCGGTTCTTCTCCCCGCCCTCGAAGCGTTCCACGGCCTGCAGCCGGATCCGCTCCCGCGCGGCCCTCTCGGCGTCGGTCAACCCGCCGCCCTGCGCGTATCTCACAGCTCAGGGCTACCGGACCCGCCCAGCAGCTGTCAGGCAAACAGCCCCGACATCACGCTTTCAGGTTCAGTAGTCAGGCTGACCTCGAACCGAGGCGCCGGCTGCCGCGCGGTCGTAAAGCAACAGCATTGCGGTTGGGCGGCCCTGGGGCCGCTGGGGCCGAGGGCTCGCCGGGTGGACGACGGGTTGCTCACGGCCGTTCGACGAGTCCGGGTGCGGCCCGGTAGCCGCCGACCCGGGCGGTGCGGCCGGCAACGCCGGACGCCCACACAACCCAACAGCCCCGCAGGGGAGAAACCACCGCCGTCCAACCGCACAACCACAGACCCAACCCATCCCACCAAGACCAGGAGGAAGGAGCAGACAGAGGGGGTTGTCGGAATTCCCGGCAGCCCGAAAACCGCCTCTGAGCTGTGGAAACGCTCGGCGGGGGGCGGAGGGCGCGGGGTACCTACGGTGGTAGCTGCGGGCGTACCTACGGTGGTACCCACGGTGTCACCTGCGGTGGTGCCTACGTGCGGTCAGCGCTACGCCGGGAGCGGCTGGGTAGGTGGGCTGCCGGGGTCCGGTGGCGTCGATCAGGCCCTGTTCCAGGGCCTGGCGGACGATCAGGGCGGCGTCGGCGGCGGTGTCGCAGGCGAGCGGGTGGCCGGGAGCGGTGGAGTCGACGAGGTAGCGGCCGTCGACCAGGACGGCCCAGCCGTCCACGCGGCCGGCGCCGAGCTCGAATTCCGGTTCATTGCCGGCCCTCGCTCGAAAGGTGGGTAACCGTGTCCGTGTACGGCTCGAACGGCCGGGCCTGGCCCGACGCGGTGTAGCGTCGGGCCAGGTGGCGGGATGGTTCGGTCAGGCCGGGCAGTTGCCCAGGACGACCTTGCCGCCCGACTGCGAGGCGGTCGCCGGATCCACCATCAGGCACAGGTTCGTCCACTTGTTGATGAACCGGAGGGCCGACTGGTTGGCGAGATTGGTGGGCATGATGTTCCACATCTGGTTGTCGGAGATCCAGCGGGTCTCACAGGGCCACCAGAACAGCTGGGTCCCGGCCGACGGCGGAGTCCCGTTGTTCCACGGGACGGTCAGGCACTGGCCGTTGGCGGCCTTGATCCAGTAGTAGCCCATGCTGTCGAAGGTGGACGGATAGGCGGCCTGCCACTGCTGGCTGCTGGGCGGGTTGCTCTGGCAGGCCCGCTGCTGCACCACGCCGCCCTGCCCGGAGCTGTCGAACTGGGGCCCGCGGGTCATGCACCGGCCGTACTTGCTGTCCACGTAGGTCTTGTCGGCCTTGACCAGCCAGATCGCCGGGCTGGTGCCCCGGGCGTCGTAGTAGGCGTTGCGGGCGATGATGTTGTGCACCAGCGCCCAGCCGGGGTAGTCCATCATGACGATGCCCAGCCGGCGGTTGGCGGTGTCGTTGTTGAGGTAGTTCATCAGCCGCACGTTGACGCCGTCGACCCAGACCAGGTCCTTGCCGCGCAGGACGCCGTAGCCGCCCGCGTACTCGGAGGGGACGAGGTTGAACGGTGCACGGGACGCGGAGGTGTAGGTCACGAAGGTCTGGTTGGCTGGGGCCGAGCCGGCCGCGGCGAGGTTCTTGCTGACCAGGCTCCACTTGGCCGGGGCGTCGGTGGCTGCCCAGGTGTCCTCGGTGTGGTCCCCGAAGCCGTTGAGGCCGTAGGAGCCGCCGTTGTCGGCGTTGAAGACGGACAGCACGATCTTGCCGCGGGCCTGGCCCAGCGTCGGCGGGTCGCTGCGCTTGCCGTTGTTGTAGAACAGCCCCGCGTACTGCTTCGCGTAGGCGTCGAAGAGGGCCGTGTGGCTCGCCGTCGGATGGTCGTCCGTGCAGCTGAAGGTGGAGCCGTCGCACTCGGCCCGCAGCCGCATCAGGAGGGTCTCGCCCCGGTGGGCCGAGAGGAAGGCCTTCGCCTTGGTCAGGACGTCGTCGAAGTTGGCGTTCTGGTAGAAGGGGCCGTGGTGGATCACGAACTTGTCGTTGATGATGCGGACCCGGATATCGACCGCGCGGATCCCGCGGTCCAACTGCGCGGACAGCGTCGCCGCGCTGTCGCCGAAGTCCTGCTGCGTCTGGGCGCTGGAACCCCCGTGCACGGCCAGCGTCTCGTGGGTGCCGGGAATGGACATCGCCGTCAGCGGCGTGGTCGCCCCCACCTTGCCCATCCAGTCCTGCTGGTCGGCCGAACCGAGGTTCTGGAAGGCGTCGCGGTTGTCCGTCCCCTCGGCCAGGGCGGCGTGCGGTACGGCCAACGGGGCCACGGCCAGGGCGAGGGTGGCGACGGCGGTCACCATCGCCGTCCGGGTCAGGCGGCGCAGGCGGGGCAGGCGCCGCAGGGCGGCGCAGGCCGGGCGGGCGGACGTGGCGGAGGTGTGGGGCATGGCCACCTTTCGGGGGAGGGGAAGGCCGCAGGCACGGCCGAGGCCGGGCGCGTAGCTCTGTTCACGACAACGGGCAGCACTTCGACGTCGGTTCAGGAGGCGGTAAGCGGTCGCGGCTAGGCCGGAATGCAGGTTCTGACGGCGGCCAGGCCCTCGGCGGCCTCCAGGAGGAGCGGGCCGGCGTGGGGCTGCTCGATGAGGGCCTGGGCGTGGTAGAGCGCGTTCTCCAGGACGGCGGCCGGGGCGCGGATGTGGCGCAGCGCGGCGATGGCGTCGGCGGCCTGCCCGGCGGGCCGCAGGGCAGGCTGTGGGGCGGGCCGCCGGGTGGTCTGTGGGGCGTCCGGGCGGGGTGGGTGGGTCCGGGAGGCGGGACGGCTCCAGGGCGGCTGCTGGTGGCTCTGGGGGCGCTGCTGGGGCCGGGGGCACGGGCCCGTGCCGGGCCCGAGGGCTCGCCGGGCGGAGGACGGGTTGCTCACGGCCGTTCGGCGGGTCCGGGTGCGGCCCGGTGGCCGCCGACCCGGGCGGTGCGGCCGGCACTGCCGGACGCCCACACAACCCAACAGCCCCGCAGGGGAGAAACCACCGCCGTCCAACCGCACAACCACAGACCCAGCCCATCCCACCAAGACCAGGAGAAAGGAGCAGACACAGGGTTGTCGGGGTGGCGAGTTTCACCTTGCCGGCCACTCACCACGGCATCTGACCTGCGCGTTTACCCGGAATCCGGGCGCTGCGGGCGGGAGAGGCGGCGACCGGTTGGCGCACCGGTTCGACCGCGGCACCATGGCCAGCAAGAAACTGGCCTCGAAGCTGATCGGCTACGCCCGCTTCCACGAGCACCACCCCGTCCCGGTCCACCTGCGACGCACGACCGGTGCGCAGAGCGTGGGGCCTGCCTGGCAGCAGCACTACACGCGGTTCCCCAGGCTGCTGTTCGTCCAGGCCGACACCGGTGAGCAGGCCGCCCGGCACCGGATCCGCGACCTGCAGGCGCTCGCCGGCCTGCACCCGATGGTGGAGCAGATGCTGACAACCGTTCGGGCCGGGGCGGCCCTGCTGGACGACCTGGAGAAGCACGGGCCCGGCGGAGCGGTGTGGCACACCCTCGCCGACCCCCAGCGGCCACGGTGCGGGGCCTGGCAGCTGTAGGGCGCAGCGGGCTGGTCCGGCCGGGGCGGCATCAAGGTGCTCGCCCCGGCCATCAAGGGATCCGGCACCACCATCAAGGTGCCCCGGCCCGGGCATCAAGGTGTTCAGGGGGCACCAAGGTTCCCAGGGCCGGTCGCCAAGGAATCCGGGATGGTCATCAAGGAATCCACCAAGGTTGGCGGCCTCACCTTGGTGGTGGCCGTTACGTGATCGTTGCGGCCAAGGGGGCTGTTCACCAAGGGATCCGCCAAGGTGCGCGGGGTTCCCTACGGCGACCGCGTGGGGCATCGGGCCCCGCGCCGAGCCGAGAGGGGTACCCCTGCGATGACGACGGGCAGGAAGCGGGCGAGGACCGGGGCGGAGCCGGACGGCGAGACCCGAGAGGTGGAGATCACCTGGGCGGTGGTGGCCTCGCTGTTCCAGTTCCGGATCGCCACCGCCGAGCAGCTGCGCCGGCTGCACGCCCCGGACAGCATCATCGAGAAGATGCGGGCCCGGCTACGCAGGCTGCGCGAGCAGGGTCTGGCCGACCGCGACGTCGCTCGGCCCGCTAACTCTTTGACCACGAAGCCGAGTTGGCTCGTGAGACGGTTCGTGCGACGTTGGTAGCGTTCCAGCAGGCTGGGTACCTGCTCGCGGAAC
Source organism: Kitasatospora sp. NPDC058190 (assembly GCF_042883685.1). Lineage (NCBI taxonomy): Bacteria > Bacillati > Actinomycetota > Actinomycetes > Kitasatosporales > Streptomycetaceae > Kitasatospora > Kitasatospora sp. NPDC058190. Next base: position 28,344 of record NZ_JBHVVI010000096.1, on the reverse strand, counting down.
GTCTGCCGTCTGCAGCCCAGCATCGGGCAGGCCAGCCGGCGAACGCGCACCACCACCAGCACCCGCCGGTCGTCCGCCGGCAAGTCCGCCACCGTCCGATGGTGGAAGCCGTGCACGCGGTCCGTCGGTGCCCCGCAGGCCGGGCAGGGCACCGGACCGTCCTGGGTCCGAGCCACCACCCTAATCACCTGGCCCTCGTCCAGCACATCCTCGATCACCAGCGGCGACAGTCCGGAAAACACCGTGCCCACAAGCTCGTTGACATCTCGCACGACCTGTCAACGACGCCAAGTCACGCTTCGTTACCACCGATTACGGGACAGAGCCGTTGGCTGGACACACCCCTGCCACCCTCGCCGGAGACTCCCCCCACAGGTCAGGGCGGTGAGTCTTGCCCGAAATGGTCCGGTCGAGTGTTGGCGAGGCTCGGGGAGACGGCGGGTCTGCGAACACTGCCTCGCCACCTGATCAAGCAAATCGGCGAACCTATGAAGCCACGGCACCAGCGCCTTCCGGAGTGGGCGACGCGACCACCCAGGTGCTGGGGATGCAGATGGGGGTCCGGGCCGTGCCAGCACGCGGCGCGGCCGGCCCCCACGGCGGCGTCCATCGTGGAGGCCCGGGCAGGCTGCTCCCCCTTCCAGTTCGCCGCACGCGACCGTGGACTGCCTTACACGGCTGGGTACTCCCGGTCAGTGCCGTCGCTGGTAGCAGGGAAACGTTCGGCATGGCCCCAGTGGCGTGCTGCTCCCTGCAAGTACTCGGCAGGTGACCAGCGGGGTTGACGTTATGCTGTCAGGCGGTCTACGGGCCGTGGCAAAGGATTGTGGGGGGACGATGGGTGGTGCTGGTGTCGGGACGGGGTTCGGTGCCCACCCGGAGAAGCTCGGGGATGCGGGTGACAAGCTGGTGTCGGCCAGTGGGGATTTGGGGGGCGGCAAGGAGACCCTGGGCAAGCTCAGCATGTCCGACGCTGCCGTTTTCGGTGAGTACGCGGGTGACGCGGCGAAGGCCTTCTGGTCGGCGTGGCAGGACGAGCTGCAGGTGAACGTCGACGTACTGTCGGACCTCGGGGGCAAGGTGCACACCACCGCGGCCAACTTCACCCAGACGGACCACGGCGTCCAGCAGCAGTACCAGTAGGGGGCCTGAGCGTGCCGGACCACGACGCGCACCCGCTCGGTGACGACAAGGGCGGCAGCCAGCGGCAGCGGGCCGAGAGGCTGAAGAAGACCATCGACGAGTCCCACGGCATGTGGGGCGCGGGCGACTTGAAGTACGCCGTCCACGATGCCCTGCAGCTGCCCGCTCCGAAGGGAGACTCCGGCAAGCTCGGCGAACTGGCCGCCGCCTACAACACGGCCGGCAGCCAGGTGGACCAGATCCAGATGAAGGTGGCGCAGGTCAGCTCGCAGCATCTGCCCGACGCCTGGACCGGGCAGGTCGGCGAGAAGGCGGCCGAGGTGGTCAAGGCCTCCGCCGACGACCTGGGGCGCTGCCGGGATCATGATGGGCAAGGGCCGGGACCAGCTCAAGGCGTTGGCCAGCGCGCTGAGCGAGGCGCAGACCCTGCACGGCCAGGGCGCCGCGCCGCTGAGCGAGGCGCTGAATCTGCTGCATGAGATCATCGTCTCCGGCGCGCCGGACCCGTTCCACTGGGACGACGACACGATGCACAGCGCCCACGCCAAGGCGAAGGACGGCATCAAGTCGATCTACGATGCCGCGGTGAAGGCCGAGAACGCGGGCCGCGCCGCCGCCCGTGAGCTGAACGCGCTGGCGGGCAAGGCGCTGGCCGGCAGGTTCAAGAACAAGGGGCTCGGCGCGGAGGACAAGCTGGTCATCGCCGATGCCGCCCTCGACGGGAACCAGGGCAACGGTGGCATCCTCACAGCCAACGACGTGACGCGGGCGGCCAGTTCATGGACAAGATGAGCGACGCCGACCGGGCCCGCTTCGACCAGCTGCTGGCCGGCACCAAGTCGGCCGAGGAGCGCGCCTACCTGATGAAGGCCCTGGCCGCCGGGCACAGCTACGACGAGATCAAGGCCTTCGACGACCAGATCCACGCCCACGGCGACGACCCCCGCTGGCTCACCGACCGTATCGCCCCCGTGCAGCTCGAAGCGGTCTCAGCCCAGACAGCGGGGACCGGCTACAAGGGTGTCAACTGGGATCAGGGCCAGCTCAACACCTGCGTGGCGGGCTCGACGGTGACCGCCCGGGCGATGGTCGACCCGCTGTACGCCTTCCAGCTCACCACCGGCGGCCACCCGGACGACCCGGCGTACGACAACGGCAACGCCTCGCTCCAGCGATGGTTGAAGGAGACCGACCGGGTCTACGACACCCGCTCCTCCTGGATGCACCTGGGCCAGGACGGGATGTACGACTGGGAGTCCAAGGACGTCGCCGACGACGAGATCGCCAAGCACACCGGCGCACAGTACCACACCGTGGACCTCGACAGCCATGACAAGCGCCGGAACGCGCTGGCCGAGATCGAGCAGAAGGTCGATGAGGGCAAGCCCGTCCCGCTGTCCGTCCACGGCGGAACCTTGTTCAATCCCCACGGCCACCAGATGATGATCATCGCGCACCGCGGCGACCAGCTGGAGATCTACAACCCCTGGGGCTACACCGTCTGGGTCAGCGAAAGCGACTTCATCAACAACCACATGCAAGGCGCCTCCGACGACAGGCACCCCGAAGTCCGCAGCGTCCGAATGCCCGAGTGAGGCCCCAATTGAACACCCCACAGCCCCAGAGCGACGGCCAGCTGGGCGAGCTGGACGTCGAGATCCTGCTGCGCTTCGGCCTGCCGAACCCGGGAAGGCACCGCTCCACCCTGTTCGGTGACGGCGCGGTGGCCGCCGCGATCACCGTCGACCGGCTCGGCGTGCTCCCGCGTGCCCTGGTCTTCCTCGGCGAGGTGGTCCGCACCGGCGGCACCCGCTTCGCGGCCGGGCTGCCCGAGCCGCTTCCCGGCCCGGCAGCGTCAGTGGCGCGCGGCTGGCTGACGGCCGCCGCCATGGTCGTGCAGAACCCGACAGGCGACCAGCTCGTCGCCCGCTGGCTCGACGCGGTCGCCGCCGTGCTGGCGCTGCGCGTCACCCACCGAGAGGCGAACGCATGAAGCGGCGGTGGCGGCGGATCCTGCTGGCGGTGGCCGCGGTGCTGGCCGTCGCGGCCACCGTGGGCGCAGTGGCCATCCATCGGATGACCACCGGCAGACTCGACCACGGCACGGTGTTCACCCAGACCTCGGGACAACTCACCGTCAAACCCGGCGAGCTGTTCTCGATCGAGGTATTCGCCAACCGGGAGGCGGGCGACAACTGGACCATGGCCACCCCCGCCCCCGACCCGGCCATCGTGCAGACCACCGGCGACGAGTACGTCCAGAACTTCGGTCTGGCCAACCTGACCGGCGCGCTCGGCGCGCTCGGCGCGGATTCCGGCGGTCACTACTACTTCGTCTTCCGGGCCGGCCAGAACCCCGGCCGTACCACCGTCACCATGCACGTCGCGTACCGGGACGAGCTGGGCGGGAACTTCTCCGGCGGCCCGGAACGGACCAAGCGCCAGTTCACCATCGACGTCCACTGAGCCGCCTCGGGCCTACCCCGCGTCAAGATCCACCTGGACCGGACCATGGCGCTCGCGGTGCCGGCCGAATACCTGTGGTCGGCGACCCCGACCACGGACCCGCAGGTTCATGGACGTCGAGTTACCGTCGTGGGTGGGCTGCGTGGTGTGGGGCGACCGACTGGTCCAATGGTGGCCGAGCGTCGTCGTAGCGAGTGGGAGCCGCTTCACCTGGGGCCCCGTCGACGGACGGGTGGGCACGCGCGTCGGCCAGGGCCAGGCCTCGGTTCTGCCAGTCGTTGCGGCCATGTACAGGATCTTGAGACCACGAGCGGCCCATGGCAGGCTCGTGGCGCATGATCGATGAATTCGCGAAGGACAACCTGCACGGGAGACTGCGGCGGGACCGCGAGGCGCTGCTCTGGAAGCTCGACGGCTTGTCCGAGTACGACGCTCGCCGACCTCTGACAGCGACCGGGACCAACCTCCTCGGCCTGGTCAAACACGTGGCCACCGTCGAGGCCAGGTACTTCGGCGAGGTCTTCGACCGCCCTTCCCCGGAACCCCTGCCCCGGTGGCAGGACTCCGACAGCGGCGATCTGTGGGCGGCCGAGGACGAGACCCGCGATCAGATCATCGGGTTCTACCGGCGCACGTGGGAACACTCGGACTCGACGATCAGCGAGCTTCCCCTCGACGCCCCCGGCCACGTGCCGTGGTGGCCGGAGCCTTTTTCGAACACCAACCTGTTCGCCGTCATGGTCCATGTCCTCGGCGAGTCCAACCGGCACGCCGGGCACGCCGACATCCTGCGCGAGAGCCTCGACGGCCGGACCGGGATGCGCCCCGAACACGAGAAGCAGATCGACGAGGAAGCCCGTGCAGCCTACTTCGCGAAGATCGAACAGGCCGCCAGATCGGCCGCACCAATCAAGGCATAGTGGTCGCCTCCGAAAGTCCTTCGGGGGTTGACTCCGGAGGCGGCGTCGAGTGGAACTGGTCGGATGTCGGGGCTGCGAGACGCAGTCCAGGGCGTGCCACCTCCGGGGCCCGGGGTCCTCAGACGGGGCGCTTGGCCATGACGACCACGCCCGGCCCCGTCTGCTCATCCGCAGGGAGCCGGAGTTCGGCGACCGGGTGTAGTCCGGCCTGCTCGATCAGGTCCATGAGCTGTTCCGGCCGCCACTTGTGCGTGGTCCAACGAACGGGTACTCCTCCGTAGGCCTCGGTGCGCACCACATCCTCGTCACCGACGTGTGTGGCGGCGATGAAGTGCCCGCCCGGCTTCAGGGCGTGCGCGAAATGGGCGAGGACCTGGGGAAGGACATCGCGGGGAAGGTTGAACAGTGACCACCACCCGAGCACGCCGCCGAGGGAGGCTTCACCGAGGTCGAGCTCGGTGGCGGAGGCGACGCTGAAGCGGCATTGCGGATGAAGACGGCGCGCGTTCTCGATCATGCGGGGAGAGAGGTCCACCCCCGATACGTCGAGTCCGCGTTCGGCGAGGTAGCCGGTCACCGTGCCGGGGCCGCAACCGACGTCGAGGACGGGCCCGAGTTCGCCGACGGTGTCGGCGAAGGCGTCGATCGACGCCTTGAGCCAGGGATGGCGGCGCATGTCACCCATGCCCGTCGTCACCACCATGTGGGCGTAGTTGTCGGCCACCTGGTCATAGGACTCACGGACGACGTCGAGATCGGCTGGGCGGTCAATATGGCGTGCGCGCATCAGCCAACAATAGGACGGTGGCCTTGTGGCATCCGGGGGCATCGGTGGAACGGTCATCCTGCCCGACGAGTCCCGGCGCGGGCACGGAGCAGCTGCCCGCCCTGTGTTCGATGGACGACGAGACGATCTACGGCCCGACCGTCTACACCTGGACCCTGGGCCAGGGGATCGAGCACGGCTACCTCGCCGACTACCGCGTCCTGGTCCCCGTCGTCACCGACGAAGACCTGCGCGACCTGCTCAACCTGCCCGCCGTCGCCGACCTGCGCACCCAACGCTCCAACGAGGACCTGCTGCGCCTGGCCCTCCAGGTCGCGGTGCTGCGCGCGGTCGCGGACCTGGACCTGCGCCGCGTGATCACGTTCCACTCACGCGTGTCGGGGGCGCGGGAGTTCGCCGCCGACCTGCCCGCGGCGGCCGCCCTGCTGAAGGACGCGGACCGGCCGGAGCGGATCTGGGCGAAGGCGGTGGCCGGCACCGACCGCCTGCGGGACCGGCGGGCCGCGTTCGCCGAGTTCAAGGCCCACACTGGAGAGGACGGCGAGGAATGCGGCATCCTCTGCAACAGCCGGCTGCTCACGGAGGGCATCGACGTGGCCGCCGTGGACGCGGTCTGCTTCGCCGACCCCAAGTCCAGCGTGATCGACATCGTCCAGGCCGTCGGCCGGGCGCTGCGCCAGTCCTACCGGCAGGGCAAGGTGTCCCGGGTCATCATCCCCGTCTACCTGCCGACGCCGTTGGTCGGCGACGACACCGCCGTCGCCGACCCGGCCGAGGTGAAGGATGCGGGCGAGGCGGTGAAGGCCGAGGCCGACACCGAGATGGAGGCCTCCAGCTTCCGCACGATCTGGAGGGTCCTGCGGGCCCTGGCCGCGCACGACGCCCGCGTGGTCGGCCGGATCACCGAGCTGCGCGCCCACCGCGCCCAGCCCCTGCACGCGACGGCGCAGGCCTCCGAGGACGGCGCGGCCGCCGAGGCCGGGGCGGGCGAGCAGCCGCCGGCCCAGGTGGAGTCGCCGATGGAGTGGCTGCGGATCGACGCCCGTCGCCACGCGGCGCGGATCCTCCAGACGGTGAAGCTGCGCGCGTTCAACCCGCGGGCGACCGAGTGGCAGCGCATGCACGGCCTGGCCACCCGGTTCCACCTGGAGCACGGCCACCTCGACCCCACCGACCGCGAGACACACGGCGAGCTGATCTCCTGGCTCGACCGGCAGCGCTACCTGAGCGGCCAAGGCCTGCTCGATGCCGCGCGGGTCTCGGAGCTGGACGCGCTCGGCATGATCTGGTCCAAGCACGCCAACGCCTGGGCACGCGGCTACGCCTACGCCCGTGCCTGGGCCGCCCACCACGGCCACCTCGCCGTCCCGGCGACGGAGAAGCTGGACGGCTACGCGGTGGGCGCCTGGATGCGCCGCCAGCGCAAGGCCGAGAACCTCACCAAGGACCAGGTCGCCAAGCTCGACGGGCTGGACGAGCTGTGGCGCCTGGAGCCGGACTGGAACCGCTCCTACCGACGCCTGCTCGCCTACCTTGCCGCCGGCGGCACCCTCACCGGCCCGGCGAACCGCACCGGCCTCGGCGACGACCCGGCCTTCCGCCCCGGCACGTGGCTGCGCAAGCAGGACAAGGCCCGCACCGACGGGAAGCTGACCGACCAGCAGACCGCGCTCCTGGACGCGCTCCACCGGCACGCCGAGACCGTCACCGGCTGACCCGCCCCGCACCGACCCAGCCGCATCGACTCTCCGTTCCGGCCCGCCCAGGCCGGGACCGACACCATCAGGAGGAGACGAATGCCCGCACCCGAGACCGCCCAGCCGCCCGGCAACGGCTGGCGGGAAGAACTGGAGACCACCCGCCTGGCCCGCCTCGCCGTCGCCAGGCTGCGCCGCGGCCTGGCGACCGGGAGCGACCGGGAACTGCTGTCCGGCCCGGAGCTGGCCGCGCTGGTCGAGGAGTTCGACCGCATGCGGGTAGCACTCGCCGCGTCCTGGGAGCGGGCGGCGGACCTGTTGGAGGCGATCCCGCACCACCCGACCGCGCTGGCCGTACCGTACTGGTACGGCCAGGGCTGGGAGGACGCGGTCCACCACCTGCGGGACATGGCCGACGGCATGGCGCCCGCGCCCGCCCCGCACCCCGTTCCGCGGACCCCGGAAGGCACCACGCGATGACCGACTCCACCAGCCCCGCCCCCGATCCCGCCGCCGCGCCCGTGCGGCTGGAGCTCTCCGCGCACCCAGCCAGGCCCGCGCCCGTCGAACGGGACCTGGGCCGGGCGATCCTCGACTCGCCGCTGGTACGCGGCGCGATCTGGCTGCGCTGGACCCGCCACGACGGCATCCGCACCCTGCACCACGGCGCCGGCCTTGCCCGCGGCTGGACCGAGAAAGACATCGACGGCCTGGACGGCTGGGTGGCCCTGATCGACGGCCGGATCGTCCTCGGCGCGGGCCCGGACGGCCGCCCGCAGCCCGTTGTGCACGACGAGGCCTGGCAGGCCGGCGCCACCCTGCACACCGCCCTCGCCCAACACCCCGCCGACCCACACGACCACGACGACGACCAGACCGACGAGGCTGAGCTCGACGACCAGGAGCACGGGCTCCTCGGCGACATCCGCCGCCGGGTCCGCCAGCGGGCCGCCGGGACGAGCCTGCGCGCCATCACCCAGTCCCTCACCGCCATCCAAGACCACGTGCGCACCGCCGACCGCTACGCCGACACCAGGAACGAGAAGGCCGCCCTCCAGGCCGCCACCGCCCGCGACGAATGGCAGCGCATCCACGACCACGTCGCCACCACCGCCGCCCCGCTCTACGACCCGGACCAGGACAGCGAACTCCAACGCGCGCTACACGCCGAACACCACCGCCGCGACATCGCCGACCGCCACGCCGAAGCCGCCCACCAGGCCCGGCAGACCACCGACGTCGCCCACCGCCGCCTCGCCGGCACCGCCGCCCAACCCCGCTACACCACCCTCGACCGCGCCGGCCTCCGCTTCCTCACCGAAGCCGACCACCAGGCCGTCCGCGACCTCACCCACCACCTCGACCCCGCCACGCTCCGCCAGGTCACGAGCTGGCTGGAGCGCACCCGCACCGCGGCCCTCGCGCTGCGCGGCACCGAGCAGGCCCCTGTTGCCCGGCCTGTCGTACGCCGCCGCCAGTTCTGACGGACTGTGCCCGCCAAAGGTGTTGACCTTGCTGTTCGGCGGGCGTCGGATGGCGCTCCGGGCCGGGCCCCACAGCCGGCCTGCAGCACAGGAAGGAATTGATGCCCTGTGACCGACTCCCGTGCCGAGCAGCCGAGCACCCGCCGCCGTATCGACTGCGAGGACTGCCAGGCCGGACCGGACAGCGGCGACATCCGCACCATCTCGATCGGCCGTGACAGGACCGTCACGGAGATCTGGCACACCGACCAGTGCCCCACCTACACGGTCGAGCGGATCCTGATGGAGGCCGGCGTCGCGAAGGTCAAGGAACAGGACTCGAGGGCCAAGGACGCCTTCCCCGCCGCTCACCAGCGACTCCATGACGCCGCAGCCGCCGTCTTGGCCGACAACGCCGCAGCGCCGTTCGTCGCGGCCCTTCTGGAACTCGTCCAGGCCCAGGCCAACGACACCGGCCGCTTCGTCGCCCTGGACCGCGATCCTCGACCGGAACTTCCCGCCGCAGGACCCCACCTGAGCGGCCCCGCCACACCTGGCTGACGGCGACATAGCGAAGGCGCCGGCCACCCATAGGGGGCCGGCGCCTTCGCTATGTCGCCCGGCTCGGGCCAGACCCGGGGATTTGAGCCGATCCGCCGACTACGCCACCTCGTCCGACGACACCGGGTCGTCGATGTGCTGGAGCCGGGAACGGGCGGTGACCCGATCCTCACCCGACAGCTTCGCCCAGTACGGCCCACACGAGATGGGAAGCCTGCCGCTCGGCCTCCTCCAGCCGGGCGCACTCCGCCCGCTGTTCGTCGCTCAGGCCCTGCCGCGCCACCTCCAAGTCGCCGCCCCACAACGGCAGCGATGCCAGGTAGGCATGGCGCTCGGCCTGCACGGCCATCAGCGCCCGCTGCGCCTCGATCAAGTCGTCGGGGTACTCGAAGGTCTTCTGCTTTCCCACCGTGCAATCGTACGGGTGGCCTAACCGCCGCTCGGCTGCGCCTTGCCGCCGACCTGCTCCACCCGCCCGTCGACCGGGCCGGTCTGCGCGCCACCTCAACCGATGCCGACAACCAAGCCGCCTGCGAAGTGCGGGGTGGGGGTGGGCTCGTGTTCGGGTGCTGGCGGAGACGGAGAGGCGCCCCGCACGTGGGTTCGTGCGGGGCGCCTGCTCTGGAGGTCAGGCGGGGCGGATGTTCTCCGCCTGCGGGCCCTTCTGGCCTTGCACGATGTCGAAGGTCACCTTCTGGCCCTCCTGGAGTTCGCGGAAGCCCTGGGCCGCAATGTTCGAGTAGTGGGCGAAGACGTCGGGACCACCGCCGTCCTGCTCGATGAAACCGAAGCCCTTTTCAGCGTTGAACCACTTCACAGTGCCGGTAGCCATGCGCTTCTCCCTCGAGGGACTGATCGGGTCCCACGATTGCGGGCCCGGAGGTGATCGCCTTGGTCCGGAGAGGCGCTGAACAGCAAAAACGCCCACGACATGTAACCGCGGGCGAGAACTTCGGAACCACGACTGCTTGATCAAAACGTTACACCGCAGGGGATCCCGCAGCCAGGGAGCCGAGAAAGACACGCAGCGGCGTAGCCGTTGCGCCCACACACGCGCCTCGGCCGACGTCGTGCCGCCACCGCTGTGCACGGGGCAGAGACTCCCCGCTGCCCAGGTGCGGCAGGCATGGCACCGGCAGACCCTGGGAGAGGAACCGACCACAGGGGAGAGCGATGACCGGTGCCAGCCCTTCACGGGAACCGAGTGCGATGGTCCACATGTCGATCGCCGGTGCGCTACCCGTGGCGAACGTGGTCGCCGACGCGGTAGGCCAGTCGTTCAGGCTGATCGCTGTCCCGGGTCCCGGCACGGCCGGGGACTATGTCTCACCCGCCGATCAGGTGGTCCGCACCCGCTGGCAGGTGGACACGTCGGCGCCGATCACCGAACCCGCCACACGGCCGGTTGCCCTCGCACATGCTGGTGCTGGCCCGGTGAAAGTGGAGCTCGGCGGTAGAGCCGATGCCGTAGTCAAGGTCGCGGCGCTGATCCGCGACTGCTTCCGTGCCGGACCGCCGACGGGGGTTTCACAGGCGTTCGAAGTGTGGCCCGAGAGTCCGCCACCCGCCACAGGCCAGGCGTGAGCGCGGCAGCACGCGCCCAGCCGTCCCGGCCGGGCCGGACCGCGTTCCGGCGCGGCGCCGCCAACCCGAACAGCTCGACCAACGCCCTGCGCTCCGACGTCCTCGGCGCGCTCGGCGTCCTCAAGGTCGCCACTGCCGACCAGCTCCAGCGACTGCTGCGTCCGGGGGCGACGTCGAACAAGGCGATCCGGCAGGCGTTGCGCGATCTCGCCCTGCACGGCCTGGTCGCCTCCGACGGCAACACGAGACCGTCACCGGCTGACCCGCACGGCACACCGCCGCATCCGACCCCGCCGTCCCGGCCGCTGGGCCCACTCGGGCCTCAGCGGCAATCCTTGATGGCCGTCCCATCCGCAGGGCAGGCCACGAAAAAGAATCCATCTTCACTAATAATATGCGGCATAGGAAATTGTAACAATGGCCCCGCAGAGCAGAATGCATGCCGGCCAGCTCCACCATTCCCTGATATCGTCGCTAAGGCCCCCGAGTGCCAAAATTAGGGCGATCGCCGCCATGACGGGAATCTCGGCCTTGACTTGGCGAAGGGCTAGAGTGCCTATTGTCAGACTTAAGAGGCTAAGCCCATTCACGAAAAATCGTTGGGCGCATTTGTAATAGTCATAGGCTGGATTCGTGCTCCCGCCGGTAGCTTTGCCGTACCTTGCCGCTTGCGCGTATAGCGCGCAAATTGCCGCACCTGAAAAAGCTGTGGTGGCGAGGGATCCAGTTACGGTTGTGATCTGATTCTCGGTCCAGGGGAGGAAGCCCATGGATTCCTGCTTCGCCGAGTCTACAAGAGGAACTACCAGGAATGCTGCACTAATCGAACCGAAGAGAGCCATTACGACCGGCAGGCTCGTTCCGTAGGTCTCTTCTAGGTTTGGAAATCTGTGCAGCCATCGCTTCATATGACGGCTCACTTTAGCTTGCGCCCGCAATCTGGGCAGCGTCTAACATTATGATCGTCGGAAATTCGATGTCCGGTCTTACATTCTCTGTAGTGATCATACTCGGACATTTGATGTTGGTTGTGTGGCATATTGCAGAGGATGACCGCTCCATGCGGGAGGCATGTTGGAATGGCCCTCAGGAATAGTCTTACCCCGCGCGGCACCCATCCTCTATTTTCCACTAAGGTGATCAAGTCTGGCGGCTCGCTCTGAGCGTATCCGGTGAGAAAGTATCTCTCGTCGTTGTGAGCCGCATGAACACTCACTCCTTTCTCGTGGAGGACCGGGAGGATCTTCTCTGTGAAGTATTCCTTGAATTCTTCTTCCGACTCCGGCCCGGAAATCTCTAGGAGGAATATTCCCGCAGGCTCCTCGTCCTCGTCCGGTTCCTCGTCCGGTTCCTCGTCCGGGCTTCTTCCTTGCCGTTCAGATTTCTGTGGCCAGCCTTCTACGCCGATGACATTGACACTGCGGCCATAGTTCGTGCAATCGGGGGCGGCCAACAGGGTGACCAGACGCTGATGCAGATCCTGGCCTGTGCCGACTGCGGCCAGGTCCCCGAGGAGGAGAGCACCTGGGAGTACGGCGCCAGGGACAGGTCGAGTGGACCCGCCGCCTCGACGGCCGCTGCTGGCCCTGCCACCAGGACCGCGAGGAGGGCCTGGAACGGGAGGCCGAAGAACAGCTGGAAGTCGCCCGGGCAGCGAACGCCGCGCTGCGCCCGTGCTGGACGTGCCGGGGCTCGATCGGGGGGAAGGCGGGCTCACTGCTGGAACTCGACGAGAAGGCCGGCCCGGACCGGCTGGAGTGCCCGCAGTGCGTCAGCGACCGGGAGGTGGAGGAGCTGGGCCCGCTGGTGCTGCCTGCCCCGTCCAAGCGGGAGTTGGTGGCTGCGCTGGTCTCGGCTCCGGACGATCCGTGGTGGGAGATCCGGCGGCAGCATGCCCGCGACTACCCGAACCGCAAGGCGTAACCCCCACTGATGTGCCAAGGGCGTCCGGGGTGTGTTGGGACGGTGCGAAACCGGCCCGGCCGGCGACTCGGCGCGTGGGGTTGTTGGATCGGCGGTCACTCGCTGTGCTGCCGGGTACGCGACGAAGCGGGTTTGTGCGGGGCGTTGGTGGGCTCGGCACGCCAGGCCCGGTGGGCGCGGAGGAGGGCGGCACGCTGCTCGGGGGTTGTGTCGCGCAGGACCATCCGCAAGGTGATCAAGTCACGGAGAGCGTTGGTGAGTTCGGTCAGCGCGCCCCGCGGGTGACGCGCGAGGCGCGCGAGCAGGCCAAGGGCGGCGGGGGCGACGATCAGCATGCCGGTCAGTTGGTGCATGTCCATGGGTCATCCCCTTGGTTCGTCGGGTCGTCGTTCCGCGCGGCTGGGCACACGGGACTCCCAGAGGCAGAACTGTGGACGTGTCACCTCCGCCTGTGCGGAGAGCACACTTCCTGACCCCCCGTCACACGGGACGCGTGGGTGGCGTGCATCCAGGAGGGAATAACGCTTTGTGCAATGACAGCTACAGCAAGTGACAGAATCGGTCGATGGGAATCCGGAAGCAGGTGGACAGCGGGGGTCCGGAGGTCGAGGCCCAGGCGCGGCTGGAGGCGGCTCGCGCGGCCAACGCCGCGCTGCGTCCGTGTTGGACGTGCCGGGGCTCGATCGGGGGGAAGGAGGGTTCGGAGCTGGAGCTGCGGGAGAAGGCCGGCCTGGACCGGCTGGAGTGCCCGCAGTGCGTGCGGGATCGCGCCGAGAAGAACCTGGGCCTGCTGGTGCTGCCCGCCCCGACCAAGCGGGAGCTGGTGGCCGCGCTGGTGTCCGCTCCGGACGATCCGTGGTGGGAGGCGCGGGTGCTCCACGCGAAGCTCTACCCGGCGAAGGGCCGCTAAGGGTCGTTGAGGGTCGAACGGTCGGGCCCGCCACTGGCGGCTCTGTACGGTGACCGGTGTATCTCCCGATCAAGGAAGAGCACCTGATGAGCGACGTGATCGTCTCGGTTGAGGCGGTTGAAGAGGTCCGGCCGACTGAGCTGTCGACGGACGCGCTGGACGAGCAGTTGATCGGGCAGCTGGTCGACCGGGCCCGCGCGAGCGGGCTCCAGCAGGTCACGGCCGTACGGCTCGGGATCGCCGGTGGCTCTCGGCGCAGCAGCTTGTTCCAACCGTCCGGTAAGGCAGTGGTCATGACGCACATTCGCTCTCCAACGATGATTCGCAGGACAACATATGCCGGTAGGCGATATATATAGGCGCATGACAGAACGCTCCCTGCAGGAGCCCACGCTGCTTCTGCTGACCGCGCTGGCCGATGCCCCCAGGCACGGCTACGCCCTCATCCAGGAGATCGCCGCGATCTCCGACGGCCGGGTGAAGATGCGCACCGGCACTCTCTACGGCGCGCTGGAACGGTTGCTCGGCCAGGGCCTGATCCGGGTCGAGAGCGAGGAGATCGTCGACGGCCGGGCCCGTCGCACCTACGCCCTCAGCGACTCCGGCCGCGAGGTGCTCAGCGCCGAGGCGGAACGCCTCCGCGCCGTCGCCGCCGAGGCCGATCGCCGGCTGTCTGCCGCCCGTCCGTGGCTGAAGGGGGCCTTCGCATCATGAGCGACCGCGTTCTGAGGGGGGCCCTGCGCCTGTACCCGGCCAAGTACCGGCGTGAGTGGGGTGAGGAGATCGCGGCAGTGTTCGCTGGCATCACGGCCGGCGCGGGCCGTTGGGCCGTCGCGCGTGAGCTGTTCGACCTGGCGGGGCACGGCGTGCGGGCTCGTCTGGGCTTGAGGTCCAGCGGTACCTTCGCACGGCTGGCGGCGATGGCTGCGCCGTTCGCGGCCGCCGCGGCGGCGGGCATCTCCCTGATGGACCTCTACATGCTGGCGCGCGACTGGCTGCGCCACGGGGATGCGGCTCTGTGGGTTCCGTCCGCCCCGCCGTTCTATTACGCGTACTGGATCGGCCGGGGCAGCGAGGCGTTGTTCCTGGCCGTGGCGGGCGCTGCCGTGTTCGGGCGGTGGACGGTCGCGCGGCTGCTCGGACCGGTCGCCGTGCTGCTTGCGGTCGTGACCTGGCTTGTCGAGAATCTCGATTTCATGGCGCACCACCACACGGTGTGGATCAGGAGCCTGGTCGGCCTGGTCATCCAGGTCGGCCCCCAGGCGCTGTGGGTTCTGATCCTGCTCGCCGCCCCGCCGGATCTGCTGGGCCCGGCCACCTGGCGACGCGGTCTGGCCGCAGTCGCGGGGGTGCTGGTGGGCGGTGTGATGTGGGGCCACACAGTCATGTATGGCCTCTTCCGATCCCTGAGCATGCTCGACGGTGCGCTCCGTCCAGCCTTCCCGGTCTGCGAGCTGGTGCTGCTCCTGGTGGCTGTGTCAGTCCTGCGGCGCGGTCGATACGCCCCTGCGGCCGCGGCACTTGCCGGTGCCCCGATCGGCCTGGTCTCGCTGGTTGTGACCATTCACGCGCTGTGGAGCCCGTATTCCAGGGATGAGGCCATGGCTGAGCTCGGAGTGCTCGCGGCGGTTGCCGTGGTCGGGGTGGTCACCGCGATCGTGGTGGAAAGCCGCTGGGCTCCGGCCGCACCTGAGCGGAGGCCGCCAACGGTCGGTTGATCGCCCCTGCCGGGCACGGGGCACACCTCCAGCCCCCCGCGAGCGCGGCGGCCGGGTCGGCGCCGCGCTCCCGGGGCGCCGGTGATCACTGGGCTGGCCGATCCGAAAGACATCGGCCCGGAGATTCGGCGTCAGCTCCCGGAGGCCCTGAGTAGGGTCGGGGCTCACCGAGATGACCCGCCGCCACTGGCAAGGCCACCACCTCGGCGACGGCTACTGCGACCGCACCCGGGCGATCCCGATCCTGTTCACAAAACTGGAACTCCCTGGAGTACGGCCCCCAGGGACGGCAGGAGTGGACCCGCCGCCCGGGCGGCTGCTGCTGGGACTGCCACGAGAAGGAGCAGCAGCGGAGCCAGGAGGAGCGCGAGGCCGAGGCCCAGGCGCGGCTGGAGGCGGCCCGCGCGGCCAACGCGCAACTGCGGGCGACCTGGCCGCCTCAGAAGGCCGCCAGGTCGCCCCCGCCGGGCCCGGCCGTCGCCGCTTTTCGATCCGCTGTCGAGCGCGTGCCGCTGCTTGCGCGGCGCATCCAGATCGGCCCGCAGGATCCCGTCGACCACCGCCTTGTACGGGTCCAACGCAGTCGCTCGTGGCGGGAGCTTCTTCCGCGGCTCCGGCCAGGCCGAATCGACGGCCTTCCTGATCGTCCGCCACGACACGTTGTACTTGCGTGCGATCTCCCGCAGCTTCATGTCGTCGCGATGGTCGCGTCGGATCGCGGCGTACAGCTCGACCTTCGGCATCTGCGGCATGACCAGGGCCTCTCACCAGGAGCACCCCCGATGCTGACCTGGCAAGTACCCCAGTGGTCACCCGTCCGTGGTTCGGTGTGACTCCCAAACTCGTGAACAACTGACCTCACAACTCGTGATTGATGCCACTGTTCGCCCCGTTCGCTCCGCGCGTCTGATCGGTGCCGTTCGTCGGGTTGATCGGGCAGGATGTTCGCATGGAGGCATGGCGGACTGAGGCATTGATCAAGCTCGTGCTGGATCCTGCAGCGTGAGGACGAGCGGGTGGACGCCGCCATGTACCTGTGCGAGAGCAATGACCCTCGTGTCCGTGCGGCACTGGTTCAAGTCTGCTGCGACCAGAGGGCCGGCTACTCGCTGACTGCGGCCTGTGCGGGCGAGTCCCTGGGAGAGATCGCCGCACGGACCGCCCCGCTCACGGCGGAGGAACTGGCGCCCTTCCGTGGAGAGGCGCTGAGGGAGTACCGCACCTCGTACGAGCAGTTCATCGGCGTCGGCAATGGCGCGAGCGTGGGCTGAACCCAGCTCGGTGAGATACGACAAGCTTGCCGTTCGCCACGAGGCGACCGTGCTGGTCGCGGCCATCAACGAATGGCTGTGACCAGCCTTCACAAAAGCCTCTGGGCGAGGTTGTCGGTGACGCGCTGGAGCACGGAGACTGCAGTCGCGTATTCCTCCTCCGTGATGTCGCCGAGGAGCTCCGCACGCACCAGGTCCATGTGTTCCTTCGCAGTTGCCAGGCCCTCGCGGCCCTGCTCCGTGAGGGTCAGCCGGCCGTCCGCGCCGATGCCGAGCCAGCCCCGGTGTACGAGGGCGTCGACGGCGTGGACCATCACCTGGGTGCCCATGCCGTAGGGCACGGCCACGGCGCGAATCTCCTCCCTGGTGAGACCGTGCTCGGCGCGGACGATGTTGTTGAGCGCCCACCACTGGGGCTGGGTCACGTCGATGCGTGCCAGGGCGGCTTGCGAGTGCCGCAGGATCGCCTCGGTGGCGCCCCAGGCAACCAGGGCGATGGGCCGCTGGCCGAGCGTGGCGGTGCCGTTCTGCGGGGTGCTTACGGTCGTCATGATCGCTAGGCTAGAACCTCAAGTGCGGTTGAGGTCAAGATCGTGGCGCTGCCGCCGCGAGATACGAGGAACTTGCCGTGGGCCAAAGTGGCAACCATGCTGATCACAGGCCTCAACAAGCGGCCGTGACCAGCACTTTCGCAACAGACCCTAGGTGTTCTGCCCCGTGAGGTTGGGGACGCGGGTCTCTGCGGTGAGGGGTGGGTTTGATGGATGCGGCGAGGGTGGAGGCGTGCTTCGTCACGGTCGTCGGCGAGGTGGTCCAGCAGCGCCTGGGGCAGGCAGCCGGGCAGGTGCGCTTCGAGGAGTTGGGGCCGGTTGCGGCGTTCCCGGTGGTGCCGGGGCGCAGTTGGGGTCCGGGGCGGTGGTGGTCCTCGACGACGGGGCGGCTGGTGGCGCACGGGTCGATGGCGATGCGGATGCAGTTGATGCTGCTGGACCGCGAGCGACAACCAGACCGCGGGACAGCCGGATTGCGCCCCCGAGCCCAACTCCCGGCCGGAATCATGAGACGTCTCAATCCGCAGGCCAGAGGCCGGTGAATACGTGAGACGTTGGGACAGTGGATCAAGGTTGTCGTCATCTCGCACCGTCCGAGAAAGTGAGTGCCTCATCAACTCACCCCGGGCGCCGTCGGCCGCCCGGGTCCGCAGGTGCCTTCTGCACCTGCGTACATCCACGAGGGAGATCCATGCGCAAGACGCGCATCATCATCGGCACGACCGCGATCGCTGCCGCATTGGCTCTGTCGTCGACCACCGCAGAGGCCGTCAGCAACCCGCCCGGCGGCGGAGGCGCCTACCGAGGCTTCTCCCTCAGCAAGGGAGATACCCTCTACCCGGGCGACTACATCCAGAGGCTCAACGGCGACGGCACCCACTACCTGATCCTGGAGATGCAGCCGGACGGCAACCTGGTGGAGTACGTCTCACAGGACAACACCGGTGGCGGCCCCTGGAAGGCGTGCTGGGCCACCGGCACCAACAACTCCGGGGCCGACCACGCGGCCTACCAGCAGGACGGGAACTTCGTCGTCTACACCCCTGGCAACTTCCCCGCATGGGCCAGCAACACCCAGGGAGGCGCGGGGTCAACCGTCGACATCAACGGCACGGGCCAGATATTTGTCGGGGTGAAGCAGCTCACCGGCGACTGCAACTGGGGGTAACACAGCGGCACTGCGCCGCAGAGACGGTGACCGACAATCAGACCGCGGGACAACCGGATTGCGCCCCCGAGCCCAACTCCCGGCCGGAATCATGAGACGTCTCAATCTGCAGGCCAGAGGCCGGTGAATACGTGAGACGTTGGGGCAGTGGATCAAGGTTGTCGTCATCTCGCACCGTCCGAGATAGTGAGTGCCACACTACCTGAGGCCACGTGCGTCGCTTCGGGCTCGTACCCGAAGAACCGAGAACGGCCGACCCACCGACACGGGCTCGGGATGGTGCACGTCGGTCGCGAGCGCCGATCACCAACGACCCACGCGTCCGGCCTCGGCTCGTCACGCCGCCCCGTAGGGCTCCGAAACTTCCTCACAGCTGCTGACCTCGGGCGGTGTGCTCGATCCGTGGTCGGGCATGATCGGTCCTTGTGTTCGTACGGATGATCTACCCGCTGGCCACAAGGATCTTCACATGGCTTGCTCTGCTGTGCCGATCCACCGCGGCGAAGAACGCCGAGATTCTGATCCTGCGGCACGAGGTTGCGGTGCTGCGCCGGTAGGTCTCGGCGCCGAAGCTCGGCTGGTCGGACCGGGCGCTGCTGGCCGCGCTCGCCCGGCTCCTGCCCCGGGCACCGCGCGGTCACCGGATCGTCTCCCCGCGCACCCTGCTCGCCTGGCACCAGCGCCTGAACACGCGGAAGTGGACCCAACCGCGCCCGCCGGGGCGCCCGCCGCTGTCCGACGCGCTGCGCGAACTGATCGTCCGGTTCGGCACCGAGAACCCCCGGTGGGGATTCCGGCGCGTGCACGGCGAGCTACGCCGCCTCGGATATTCGATCAGCGCGGCTTCCGTGCGCCGCGTCCTGCGTGCCGCCGGCCTCGGCCCCGCACCGCGCCGTCATCCCGCGCGCCGAGAATGGGCTGCCTTCCTCAAGGCCCAGGCCAGCGGCCTGCTCGCGACCGACTTCTTCCACCTCGACACCATCGTGCTGCAGCGGCTGTACGCCCTGTTCGTCATGGAGGTGCGCACCCGCACCGTGCACGTCCTCGGAGTCACCGCCCATCCCACCGCCGCCTGGGCTACCCAGCAGGCCCGGCAGCTGCTCTGGCAGCTCGGCGA
The DNA here is from genome assembly GCF_042883685.1 of Kitasatospora sp. NPDC058190. Classification (NCBI taxonomy): domain Bacteria; kingdom Bacillati; phylum Actinomycetota; class Actinomycetes; order Kitasatosporales; family Streptomycetaceae; genus Kitasatospora; species Kitasatospora sp. NPDC058190. The sequence goes on along the minus strand of NZ_JBHVVI010000096.1, from coordinate 9,065 downwards.
CCGCGCGGCCGACTTCACTCACCTGGTCCGCGACCGGGACGCGAAGTTCACCGCCGCCTTCGATGCCGTCTTCGCCAGCGAGGGCATCACCGTGGCCAAGATCCCTCCACGCAGCCCCAACTGCAACCCGCACGCGGAGCGGTTCATCCGCTCAGTACGCCAGGAGTGCACCGACCGCCTGCTGCTGTTCGACCGCGGCCACGCCGAGAGAGTCCTTCACGACTACGCCCGTCACTTCAACGGCCACCGACCACACCGCGCTCGCAACCAACTCGCACCGTTGGACGACCCGAACGTCGTTCGCCTGCCCGCAGCTCGGGTCGAACGCAGCCGAGCTGTCGCCGGCTTGATCAACGAGTACCGCCGAGCAGGCTGACCACTCGACACCTTCCCAGCTCGCAGCCGGGTGAAGCCGTTTTGAAGCCCTACGAGGGCTTCCGCTGGCTCACAGCATGGGTTTTGCCATGGGCATGGCGGATTGTGGCGTTCCGCCGCCCGTGGGCGGTTCTATGACTTCTTCAAACCAGGCGGACTTCCGAACGCAGAAGCCGATGAGACGGACACCTACATCGGCGAGGAAGGCAGGGACGGAACACTCAAGCCGGGCATAGCACAACGAATGCGGTCACGGGCGAATGCCACTTACAGGAGTAAAACTCTCTAAACGCCCACTCAAGGCACGTCATCCCACCAGCCGTTCGCAACCCCAGCGAGTCACACGGCCCTCGGTCCGCGTCAGAGCTGAAAGCTCAAAGCGGGGAAACACGGATGAAGGCGTGCGGCCCGTCAGGCGTCGGGCGGTGCGGGTCAAGTGAGCCTGGTCGGCGAAGCCGGCGGAGGCCGCTGCGGCGGCCACGGTCTCGCGGGGCAGGTCGGCGACTGCCACGCGCAGCCGCGCCCACTGCCGCAGCCGTGTGAGTGGGATGCCCACCGAGTCACGGGCCAGGGCGCGCAGCCGTGATGGCGAGATTCCCACGCCGGCGGCAACGGCCTCGATGCCGGCATCGCGGTCGGGCCTCGGGTATTCCCCCACGGCATGGGCGAGCCGGGGGTCCAGGGAGGCCGCCTCCCCGTGGAGACGGGTGAGTTCGGCGCACGCGGCGGCGAGGTCGGCATGAGCGCCGGCCCCGCTGGTGGGGCCGAGGGCGTCCAGCACACGCTGGGTCTCGGCGACGTCGAGGCGGCACGGTCCGGGGGCGGAACGGAGTTTCCAGGGGTCGAGGAAGAGGGCGACATAGGCCGAGGAGGTGGCGCAGGTGTGCACCAGTTGCGGGGGCACGATCATGCCGGTCGACGCCATGACCCCGTCGGCATGCCTGACCTCGATCGGGCCCGCGAGGGACAGCACGACCTTCCATGCGGGATGGCGATGACGGGTGACCTGGAACGGGCCCGACTCGGCGAACATCGTGGCCGTGGGACCGGTGAGGAAGTCGACTCGCCGATCGTTTCGTTCAAGCGCCCAGCTGCGTGTCGGGGCCACGGTCATGTCATGAACGATATCGCGGCCATCACGTTTGGCATTTTCATGATTGTCTCGGGTACGGCGCACTTCCTGTTCCCCGCGTACATGCGTCGTCTGATCCCGTCGTGGATGACAGGCCTGCTTCCTCCCTTGCTGGGTCAGGTCGAGTTCCTCGTCGTGGCCAGTGGGGTGGCGGACATCGTCGTCGGGGGTCTGATCCTCGTGCCACAGGCACGGGCCGTGGGCGGGTGGGCCGCCGCCGGTCTGGTCATGACATACCTGGTCTGCCATGTGGACGCCTTGACCAGGTCGTTCAACGACCGCCCACGACGGCTCGGCGGTCCGACGGTCCGGCTGGCGGTCAACCTCGGCTATATCGCGTGGGCGATCGCAATCGGATGGACCGCGGCGTGACAAGCTCTCGCCCATGGTTTGCGCGACGCCGGCGCTCACCGGGGAGGGCGCGGCGCACCAGCGACGATCCAGAAGTCTGGTTCCGGTGCTACCGGGGGCGAGCCGGGCTGGAGCGCCAGAAGGCCCGCGATGGCCCCGCCCCGGGTAGCGGCCACCGACGCCGACCACCAGGCCGTCCGCGACCTCACCCGCACCCTCGACCCCGCCACGCTGCGCCAGGTCACGAGCTGGCTGGAGCGCACCTGCACCGCGGCCCTCGCACTGCGCGGCACCGAGCCGGCCCCGCCCGCTCGGCCGAATGTTGTGCGCCGCCGGTTCTGACAAAAGCCACAGGCGCGGTCACCACCCGGGTGACCGGCGCCTTCGCTGAACCGCTGGGAGAGTCCCTGGAACACGGCGGTGGCCTCCGCCCCGCGGGCGTGGGGAGGCCAGCGGCGGACGGGCCGGCCTCGGCGACTGGGGGAGCGAGCCGGCGGCCACCTGGAGGTCACGGACGCCGTGCCACCGGCCCGGCGGCAACAGGTCGCACGGCCATCGGCATGCTTACGGTCTGCTGGTTGATGGTGCCAGGTCGCGGTGAGGTGCGCTTCCGTATCAGATGGACTTCGAACAACTGCTCTGAGACCCGGCTGGATCACGGTTGGTCCTCCCTCGAGAGGAGAGGCACGGAACTGGCTGTCTTCGATCCTGCGTCTGCCGCGTGATCGCGGAGCGCAGGTCCGGCCTGCGGCCTCAGCCGCCCCCGTTAGGACGCAGGGAAGCGTCCATGACTTGTGTTCGTCGGTTGCCTGCGGGATTTCGAAGGTGTGTGCTGGATTTAGGGACGCCTGTTGACGGGTGTCGGCGGAAGTACGGGAGTGCTCCGCATGAATGAGGAACGGGTATGTGAGGACTGCCGCAGCCAGGCGCCGCCGGGTGCGGTCTTCTGCCCTCAGTGCGGTCGAGCCCTGACCGCAGTACCGCCTGAATCAAGGGGATCAGCGGGTTCGGTTGGCCGCGAAACCGTGTGGTTGGCGCCGGACTGGTCGGAGTCGCCGGGCCCGGTTTCGCAGCCCCCACTGCCTCCTGCGGCCCGACCTGGGGGTGGTGGGTGGCGTCCGGAGCAGCCGGTTCCTCCTGCGGAAGGGCGCAAGCAGCCTGTCGTGGAGACCGACTCTGGTCGCGCCTCTGCTCCGCAGCCGCGGGTCCTCGGTCCGCCCGACCGGCCGGGCGGCGAGACGGTTGAGGGGACGGTGCGCGGTGTCCAGATGCAGCACTACGAGAACGGCTCCATCTGGAACTTCCTGGTTGAACGGTATGGAGAGGCGGGCGAGAGGGTTTTGCTCGTTCCCGTCGAGATTCGCAGCAGCTTGGGCGCTCAAGGGGCCTTGCGCGACGGAGACTGGGTCAAAGCCAAAGGGCGTATGCGCTCCGGGACGTTGCAGGTTAAGCGGCTGGAGAATCTGACGACTGGCGCCACAGTGGGGGCCAGGAAGATGTCCAAGGCCGAGTGGGTGGCGCTCATCGTTGTCATCGGCCTCATCCTCGGGGGCATCCTCTATGGCGTCCTCAGCTCGCTTTCCGAGCCATCGTTCCCGCCCGGCCCATGAACGCCGACGACTTTTCGCCAGCTGACCTCGACCGCCTGCAGCGTGTAGGGTTCCAGCCCCCCTTCCCGGCTACGGATGGCCGGCTGACGCTGGCGCCTGCCGCCCTGCGCAGCTGCCTGAAGGTCACCGGTATCGGGCGGCTGGAAAAGACCCCGCCGACGGGTGCAGGCACGCTGCGGCCGGGCACCGACCACGGTGCGCCGTCTGGACTGCCGCTGGCAGTTGAAGCCGCACCGATCACCCGCGATCTCCTGGTGGCCATGTACACCTACCAGGTACCGCTGGTTTTCGAGGCGGGCTGCACGGGCGATCAGGCGTCCTTCCGTATCGGCACCTGGCTTCCCGACCACGGGTCCGAGCAGTCAGCGCAGTGCAACGCCCGCCTGCTGCGGACCGCACTGCAAACCCTGTACCCCGCCATCGACCTCATCCCCGACAACCCCGTCACCGGCAGATGGCCGCAGGGCGGGCTGGTCATGGGGATCCCGACCACCAAGCCACCCGATACCACCGACGGCGCCACGCAGTTCGACCGGCTACTGCGCGCCCTGAGACACCTGAGGTGGAACGCCCTGCTCCTGGCACAGCCCCTCGACGAGGCCCTGGTACGTGACCTGAAACTGCGGCTCATCAACGAGATGCGCTCGGTGGATACCGCCACCAAGCTCGGCGGCGTACCCAGCCCGCTCGCCGACTATTACCTCGACATGCTCACCTGGCAGCTCAAGTCACTCACCGACGGCCAGGCCACCGGCACCTGGCGCACCGCCGTCTACCTCCTCGGCGACGAGCACAGCTACCCAGAGCTGGCCAGCCTGTGGCGCGGCGTCTTCTCCGGCGAGCACTCATACCCCGAACCGGTGCGCGTCTGGGAAAGCGAGGACATACCGCAGCTCGCCACGACCTGGGCCCTTGTCGACCCCCTAACCACAGAGGGAGCCCCAGGCCGATACCGCCAGCCCTTTCAGCACCAAACGCTGCTCACCTCCAGCCAGCTCGCCGCGTACGTCCACTTCCCGAACCTGGAAACCAACGGCTTCACCGTCACCCAGGTCCCCGACATGGACACCGTCCCCCCATCCGTGGACGGCACAGGACTCGAACTCGGCACGGTGATCGAGCGTCTACGACCGACCGATACGGCCTACCGCATCGCACCAGGCAGCCTTACCCGGCACGCGTTCATCACCGGCGTCACCGGCTCAGGAAAGACCAACACCGTCCTTCACCTACTGCGCCAAGCCGCTGAGCAGGGAATACCTTTCCTCGTCGTGGAACCGGCGAAGACCGAGTACCGGGTCCTGCTGCGCGACATGCAGCTAGGCCCGACACTGCGGCTCTACACCCTCGGCAATGAGATGGTCTCGCCCTTCCGGCTCAACCCCTTCGACGTGCCTGAAGGCATTCCCGTGGCGGTTCATCTCGATCTTCTGCGTTCGGTGTTCAACGTCAGCTTCGGCATGTGGACGCCCCTGCCACAAATCCTCGAAGCCAGCCTGCACGCCATCTACACCGACCGCGGCTGGAACGTCACCACAGACACCAACCGTCGACTCGACCCTCACGCTGACCGCTCCGCAGCCTTTCCCACTCTCACCGACCTCGTACGCAAAGTCGAAGAGATCGTTCCGCAGCTCGGATACGAGGACAAGGTCACCGGCGACCTACGAGCGGCCCTATGTACCCGTTTGAACAGTCTGCGCACCGGTGGCAAGGGGCGCATGCTCGACGCCCGGCGCGCCCTACCGATGCAGGCTCTCCTATCCGAGCCCACCATCCTCGAACTCGAAGGCGTGGGTGACGACGAGGACAAGGCATTCCTGATGGGCCTGCTGATGATCCGACTCGCCGAGCAGCGCCGTGTCCAGGGCGATACCGAAGGCCTTCAGCACCTGCTGGTCATCGAAGAAGCCCACCGACTGCTCGCCAACACCACCAACGGGGTCCGCGGAGGCGCAGAGGGAGAAGCCGATGTGAGAGGCAAGGCCGTCGAGACGTTCGCCAACCTTCTCTCCGAGATCCGTGCCTACGGCCAGGGAGTCGTGGTCGTCGACCAGATCCCCACCAAGCTCGCCCCCGATGTGGTCAAGAACACCAATCTCAAGATCGTCCATCGCATCGTCGCAGGAGACGACCGCGCCATCCTCGGTGGCGCCATGGTCATGACCGCCCGCCAGACCGATGCGCTCGCAACCTTGCCGGTGGGTCGTGCTGCGGTCTTCACCGAGGGAGAGGACGCACCACTGCTCCTCCAGGTAGCGCAGACAAAGGGCGGCGGCGGTACCTGGCCCACCCACTCCCAAGTCCGCGAACACATGACGCGCCACGGGATCACTACCGAGGCCTACCTTCTGCCCTCGGGGATCTGCGACCAGCGATGCCTGACCGCGCCCGAGGCATGCGAGACGGCCCGAACCCTTGTCGAGGACCCGCGGGTGATGCGCACCCTCGCCCGTGTCCTCTTCTCCGTCGTACAGACCCGCGGCGCCTTGGACCGGACTTGGCCAGACATTCTCGCAATTGTCGAACCCCGCAGACCACACTGGCTCGACACTCACGCACTGCTCACATGCCTGATACCGCACGCCGCCCGCCAGTTCGCCGAAACCTGCGGCGCACGTGCGCACTGGACCTACACCGAAACCGCATCCGTCGCGAACCTCATTGACCAGGCGCTGACTCAGCACCACACAGGGCAGGATGCGACCCAGGACGCCACCAAGCTACGAAACCAGCTCCTAGCGTTGCAGGGCGGTACCTACGGCCCTTACCAAAGCTGTGCCCGTATATGGAAAGGCCGACCCGGGCCCTGTCTCTGCTCCCATCACGTAGCGGAACTCGTGGCAGCTGGCGACTTCGGTGAACTGTGGCAACGCGCCCGTGAAACCGATCGCGCCTCCCATGACGGCAGCCGCCATGCAGTTTGGGAAGTGTGCCAAGACGCCGCCTACCAGCTTATCGAGTTCCCAGAAGCGAACGAAGATCCCGATCTCCAAATACACCTCCGAGGCATCGCCCACTGTATAGCTCTGTGCTTTGCGCAACAGATGCTCGCAGCTGAGAAATGGCCTCATCCCGCTACGGAGCGACGAGCCCTCAACGCTCTGCTCGCTGAGGCCGAGGGCTCTCGGCCTTCCACAGTGCAGGACACGCATGATGCATGACGTAACAGATTTCACATCGGAGACTGGCGGCACCGGCGGATCGCCCGCCGCAGGCCCCGCCGACCGGGGCGACAGCAGCCAGGAAATCACCGCGCAAGGATCTAGCCAAGGCGAATGGGGTCTGCCCACGGTCGCCCAGGCTGATGGAGGGCAATGCAAGGCTCCTGATGCGGGCCAGAGCAAAGGCGATGATGGAGGGCAATGCAAGGCTCCTGAACCCGGCCAGAGCAAAGGCGATGATGGAGGGCAATGCAAGGCTCCTGAACCCGGCCAGAGCAAACGGGATGATGGAGGGCAATGCAAGGCTCCTGAACCCGGCCAGAGCAAACGGGATGATGGAGGGCAATGCAAGGCTCCCGAACCCCCCAAACCGTCTGGACAGAGGGATGTCAAATGCATTGACATGGGCGTCAAGCCTCCGGAATTCACCGGTCCAAGTATCTCCGCCGCGTCGCAGGATCAGCAGATCGAGAGCCGGGCCATCGTACGTCCAGACCCGTCTGGTATTGGTTTCACGACCACGATCGAACGCGGGACTTCAAAGGAGCTGGATGAGCGCCAGTATAACGCAAATATGCAGGCCAGCATGATGATGGTTGAAGGATTCATCAATGTCCTATCCGGACAGCAAGATGTGGTGGACAAGATTAGTAGTGGTGGGCGACAGGTTCAGAAGTGAGTCCGAAACGATTCCGGCAGGACGGCTGCATAGGCCTTATGGCTCGTAACCGATCTTGTTGATGTGAGCTGGCCGACATCCCGTTTGATTCCGAAACCGGCGGTTCGGCCGTCAACGTTGATCCCACCCCGCTGCCGGCCACCACCGCCCCGAGCACCGACACCACCACGGAAACCGCCGCCGCGCAGAACCCGGCCACCGTCCCCGGCCAGCTGCGCCTGGCAGGCGGTCCGCCGCCGGGTGCGCACGATGGCCGGCCCGCTGCGGCCCGTCGCCCATCTGAGTGAGCCCCAACAGGACGTCCTCGTCCTGCACCTCGTCCTCGACCTGCCTGAGACCGAGGTCGCCGAACTCACCGGAACGGATCCGGCGGCCGTGCAGATGCACCTACGCTCTGTTCGCGCGGCTGTAGCCCTCCATCGAATGCGGCTCGGCCATGGCCAGGCTGGTCGTCATTGGCGTCGACGACGCGATGCGGGTGTCAGCACCGACGTTGGGCTCATCCATCATGAGCGTGATCGTGTCACATGGGGGCATCGACAGTACTGGCGGCTTTCGCCCTCACACGGTGGGCAGACCGTCACGGCGAAGGACGCGCTGAAGTACCTGATGGACGTCCTCGGCGATCGCGTCCAGGAGCTCGGCACCGAAGACGCAGAGAGAGTGCTCCCAGGGATGTCCGAAGGTGCCGAAGCGGAGGTCGTCGGCGAGGAAGATGTAGTAGTCGCCGTCCGGGTAGGGGCTGAGCGGCCAGCCCTCCCGAGAACGCCCTTCGAGAACCTGGGGAAGGAACAGGTCGGTCGCTGGAAGATCCGGACGGAGGCGGTAGCAGGTGTGCTGCCAGTCCAGAATCCAGAGTGACTCCCTGGGGCTGCTGCACTTTTCGAGCCCGTCCTGCACCAAGTCGACCAGGTAGTCGAGCTTCCGATCTCCGGGATCGTCATTCAATGCGTCGAGGCTCCACGTGATCGATGGTGAAGGCTCTTTGATGCCGGGGAAGGCGTTGATACTGGGGCGAAAGTCGAACTTGGCGTCGAAGCGGTCCCAGATGTCGGTGTATTCGGAGCTGGTCAATCGGTGCAGGGCTTCGGCCGTCATGGGGTGAACCTATCGCCAGGAGCTTCACCCTCAACACAGAATTCCGGAGGCCGTCCGCTCGCTACGGTGGCCGGGAGCCGGCCGGACGCCGGGGACCATGAAGGGAGCCACGGTGGGGCGATCCGTACTGATGACGGCCGCTCGGGCGCGCGAGGCCATTGGCGAAGCCGTCAGCTCCAGGGTCACCGAGCTGTTCCAGGCGTGCCTGACCGAGATGCGCGAGGACGGCATCGTGGAGGTGTACGCCAAGTCCTGGCGGGGTTCGACCCTTCCCGGTGAGGTTCCCCCGACGTGCGGAAGGTTGCCGGAGATGGCCTGATGGGTCATGAGAAGGGAGCCTCAGCCATGGCCGCACCGATGAAGTACCCGCCCGAGTTGCGCCGGCGCGCGGTGGAGATGTACCGCACCGCCGATCCGAAGCCCGTGATCCGGCAGATGGCCCGTGATCTCGGGGTGCACCACGAGGCTCTGCGGAACTGGATCCGTCAGGACGAGGCGGACCGGGGCGAGCGCGATGACCGGCTCACCACCGCGGAGAAGGAGGAGCTGGCCGCTCTGCGGAAGGAGAACGCCGAGCTCCGCCGGTCCTGCGAGATCCTCAAGGCCGCCTCGGCTTTTTTCGCCCAGGAGCTCGACCCGACCCGGCGACGGTACTG
>NZ_JBHVVI010000095.1:0-35094 GCF_042883685.1 Kitasatospora sp. NPDC058190 | reverse complement strand
GAGGGCACACAGGGTGAAGACGTCGTCGGGGTCGCCGGTCTCCATGTCGAACACGATCGGGATTGCCATGCCCGCGACCGTACCGATCCGACGGAGCGTCACCAACGGAATATCGGCGGGACGAGCGCATTCGGCCGCCTCCTCTTCGACGGCGCACCGGCCGCAGGCGGTCACGGCCGGCCTTTCGGGTCCTCGGGCTGCGGGGACGCTCGGCGAGGGGCGGGTTCCGTGGCGTCGGCCATGTCCCACAGGTGGTGGACCGCCTCGTCCCAGCCCTGGCCGTACCAGTACGGGCCGGTCAAGGCGGTCGGGTGGTGCGGGACGGCCTCCAGCAGGTCCGCCGCCCAGGTCCAGGACGCGGCCAACGCAGCGCGCATCCGCTCGAACTCCTCGACCAGCACGGCCAGTTCCGGGCCGGGGCCGCAGGTCCGCGTCGGCCCAGGCAGCCAGGCCACGGCGAGGCGGGCCAGGCGGGTGGTCTCCAGTTCTTCCCGCCAGCCGTTGCCGACCCTGTCCGGTTCCTGGGCGACGGTGGCCGGCGCTTCGGACGGCTGCTTGGTGCTCTCGGGGGTGGTCACTCGTCTCCTCCGGGTCGGGCCGCCCCGGGCGGGCCGGGGCGGCGGATCTCGGGTTCGGTCAGCCGGTGACGGTCTCGGCGGTGTGTCCGTGGAGCGCGTCCAGGAGCGCGGTCTGCTGGTCGGTCAGCTTGCCGTCGGTGCGGGCCCTGTCCTGCTTGCGCAGCCAGGTGCCGGGCCGGAACGCCGGGTCCGCCTCGCCGCCGGTGCGGTTGGCCGGGCCGTCGAGGGTGCCGCCGGCGGCGAGGTAGGCGAGCAGGCGGCGGTAGGAGCGGTTCCAGTCCGGCTCCAGGCGCCACAGCTCGTCCAGCGCGTCGAGCTTGGCGATCTGGTCGGGGGTGAGGCCCGCGGCCTTGCGCTGGCGGCGCATCCACGCCCCGACCGCGTAGTCGTCGAGCTTGGCGGTCGCCGGGATCGCGAGGTGGCCGTGCTGGTGGTGGAAGGCGGCGGCGTAGGCGTAGCCACGTTCCCAGGCGTTGGCGTTCTTGGACCAGATCATGCCGAGCGCTTCCAGCTCCGAGACGCGGGCCGGGTCGAGCAGGCCCTGGCCGTTCAGGTGGCGCTGGCGGGTGAGCCAGGAGATCAGCTCGGCGTGCTTGGTCTTGTCGGTGGGGTCGAGGTGGCCGTGCTGGAGGTGGAAGACCGCCGCGACGGCGTGCATCCGCTGCCACTCGACCGCGCGCGGGTTGAACGCGCGGAGCTTGACGGTCTGGAGGATCCGCGCCGCGTGCTGCTTCGCGTTGATCCGCAGCCACTCGATCGGCGACTCGACCGGGGCCGGCTGCTGCTCGCCTTCCCCGGCCTCGGCGGCCTTGGCCGCGGTGGTGTGCTGGGTGCCCTGAGCCCGCTTGCTGCGCAGCTCGGTGATCCGGCCGACCACCCGCGCGTCGTGTGCCGCGAGCGCCCGCAGGACCCGCCAGATCGTGCGGAAGGAGCTGGCCTCAATCTCGGCGTCGGCCTCGGCCTTCACCGCCTCGCCGGCGTCGTGGATCTCGGAGGGATGGGCGGTTGCGGTGTCGTCGCCGACGGCGGGGGTGGGCAGGTAGACGGGGATGATGACCCAACTGACCTTGCCCTGCTGGTAGGACTGGCGCAGCGCGCGGCCGATGGCCTGGACGATGTCGATGACCGAGGATTTCGGGTCCGCGAAGCAGATGCCGTCCACGGTTGCGACGTCGATGCCCTCGGACAGGAGGCGGGCGTTGGCGAGGATGCCGCACTCCTCGCCGTCCTCGCCGGTGTGGGCCTTGAACTCGGCGAACGCGGCCCGGCGGTCCTTGAGCCGGTCGGTGCCGGCCACCGCCTTCGCCCAGATCCGCTCCGGGCGCTCCGCGTCCTCCAGCAGCTCGGAGGCGTCCAGCAGGTCCCCGGCGAACGCGCGGGCACCCGAGATCCGCGAGTGGAACGTGATCACGCGGCGCAGCTCCAGGTCCGCGACCGCGCGCAGCACCGCGATCTGCAGGGCCAGGCGCAGCAGGTCCTCGTTGCTGCGCTGGGTGCGGAGGTCGGCGACGGCGGGGAGGTTGAGGAGGTCGCGCAGGTCTTCGTCGGTGACGACGGGGACGAGGACGCGGTAGTCGGCGAGGTAGCCGTGTTCGATGCCCTGACCGAGGGTCCAGGTGAAGCAGGTCTTGCCGTAGATGCGCTCGTCGTCCATCGAGCACAGCACTGCTCCTTCGGCGACGTCGACCACTTCGTGCGGGATGCGGGTCTCGTCGACGATGCGCGGGGTGGCGGTGAAGTACAGCCGGCGCTTGGCGGGGACCTGGTCGTCGTCGTGGACGGCGGCCCAGGGCTTGCCGTCGGAGCCTGCGGTGCGGTGGGCCTCGTCGACGACGACCAGGTCCCAGGCGGGCAGGCCGTGCAGCCGGTGGGCCTGGACGATGCGCTCCAGACTGGCGTAGGTGGCGTACACGGTGACCGGCTCGCCGGGCATCTCCGTTTGGACCAGGTCGGCGATCCGGGCGGCCTGCGTGGTCACCCGGGCGTGGATGCGGCCTCCGGCCTCCGCGCTCTCCAGCGCCTCTTCCCGCGAACACGCCGCCACGGCCAGGCCCCGGCGCCCGCCCCGCAGTGACCAGGCTTCGGCGGTCTGCTCCAGGAGCTCGATCGTCGGCACCAGCACCAGGACGACGCCCTTCGCCGCGAGACGGCGGGCGCAGCCGGCGGCGATCAGCGTCTTCCCGGAGCCGGTCGCCGCGACGACCGTCGCGCGGCCTCCGTTCTTCACCTCCTTCACCGCGGCCGCGACGGCGTCCTTCTGGAACCAGTGCAGCGGCAACGGGTTCGCCACGGCGGTGCCGGACGGCCGCGTCGGAAGCGGCGGTACGGCCTGGACGCGCAGCCCGGTCGGCACGTCCTGCCCGGCGATGGCGGTGGTGGTGGTCTCCACGGCGAAGGCTCTCCTTGGTGTGCCGGTGGTGCTTGGGAGGCGGCAGGGCAGGCGTGGCGGTATGCGTGCCTGGTCAGGGCATGGGGCCGTTGCGGGCGACGTCCTCGGCCTCTTCCAGCGCAGCGAGGGCCAGCTCCCGGGCCCGGCTGTCGCGGCCGGCCGTGTGGAGGCGCAGGAAGTCCAGGACCTGCGGTGCGGAGTCGGCGAGCTGCGGAACGAGGAAGCAGACCTCCTCGAAGTGGTCGGGGTCGGCCGGGTCGGCTGTGCGGAGGATCTCGGGGAGGACTTCCAGGATCCGGGCCCGGCAGTACGCGGCCGTGTCGACCGGCGCGCCATCGATGCTGACCGTGGAACCGTGGTCCCTGGCGTTGAGGATCACCTCCAGGGTGCTCACGGCTGCGCTGTTCAACCGTCCGCCCATGCGGAGGTGTTCGGCAATGACGTCGACGCACGGCGCGGCCGCGGTGAACAGCTGGCCCCGGTTGGCGACCTCGCAGTACAGGACCGCGCGGGCGGCCCGGCTGTCCTCGGGGCCGCCGCCGAGCAACCGATCGAGCAGCGCGCGGATACCGGAGGCCGGCATGCTCAACGACTGGAGGGACATCCAGTCCCACGCCTGCGTCGTCATGGGCCCGCCCTCGTTGTCGTGTCCACGGATCGGCTCGTCGCTGTGGATCGGCGAGTTCATGACCCGGGCACCCATCCGCGGACCTCCAGGTAGGCGATGTCGGCGTCCTCGACGGCGCGGCCGGTCTCCACCAGCCATTCCTTCATGGCCTCGGTGACGTCGCCGTGGTGGTCGGCGACGCGCTGGGACCACTCGGCGGCGTCGAACCCGCCTGTGGAGGCGGAGCCGTAGGTGCGCTCCTCGGTGCCGTCTGCGCGGGGGATGAACCCGCGGCGGATTCCGCCGGAGTCCTGTTCCGACCCGGCCGAGTAGACGTACTGGTCAGCCTTCATCCGTACGGTGAAGGCAAGACGGCCGCCGGCCTGGCCGGTCTCGTGCACGACCGGGGCCAGGTGGCTCGCACCGGACTTGATGGCCTGCTTCCCCGCGCGGCCGGCCATCGACTCTCCGGGCTTGCCGACGACGTCCTTGCCCCGGACCCGGGCCTTCTGCCCGGTCCTGGTACGGCGGCGGCTGATGTTCGCCTCCGCGATCCCGGACAGCGCCTCGGTGTCGCGTTCGCCGCCGCGCACCGCGCGGACCAGCTGGCGCAGCGCGTTGACCATGCTCGCGCCCTTGCCCTTGGTGAAGAACTGGGACACCAGCGAGGCGTCGCGGCCGAGCATCTTGGCCACCTGGCGCTTGCTGTAGCCCTGGTCCAGCAACTCCTGGGTCAACCGGGCGGCCTCGTTCGGGTTGTTCGGGTCCGCCGGGCTCACTGGTCAGTCCCCTTCTCGGCGAGTTCGGCGCGACCCAGGCCGCGCAGCTTGAGGTACTGCTCCTGGCTGGCCGGGTGCTCCACCGGACCGGTCAGGTGGCCCTTGAGCAGGTAGTCACCCGGCTCGCCCCGGTAGGGCCAGGGCTGGCGCTCGGTCAGCGCGATGCCGTCCGTGCCGAAGTACACAACCGTGCCGGGCTTGGCGTGCAGCGCCCCGGCGGAGGCGATGACCTCCTTGCCCTGCCGGTATTTCATGTCCAGCAGCGCCGCCCGCGCCCCGGACCACACGTACGCCGCCCACTCCGGGTGCGCGTACGGGTCGCGGGAGAACCCGGCCTGCCGCTGCCAGGTCACCACCTCGCTGTCCTGGCCGAGGATCTCCACCCCGGCCGGCAGCGCCTCGCCGACCGGCGTGGTGCCGGAGACCAGGCGCGGGCGCTGCGCGAAACCGCCCAGGCCGAACAGCAGCACCGACCGGACCGCCCGGCTCGCGAGGTAGGCGGCGGTGCGCTGCCGCTCGTCCCCGTGGATGCGGAAGAGGTTGGTCAGGTCCACCCAGGCCGACTTGAGGCGCTTGCCCCACTCGTCGAGCGGCTTGCCGTCCTCGAACAGCAGGCCACCGAGGATCTCGATCTTCCACGGCATCAGATGGTTGGACAGGGCGAGGTGGACCTCCGCGCCGCCCGCCCAGGTGGTGAAGATGGCGCCGGGCTCGGACGGGTAAACCCAGGCGCGGTCACCGGTCACCGGCGCGGGCAGCAGCCCGACGTGGTTCCACCCAGCCGGGACGGTCACGCGCACGTTCCAGTGCGAGCAGGACATCAGCGCCTTGACCTGCTCCGCCTCGGTCATCGCGGCGAACGCGGCGGCGGTGATCCGCCGGGGCGTGCCGACCGGGGACTTCCACAAGTGCTTGGCGTAGGCGAAGGTGCGGTCGTACTCCACCAGCGCCGGGAGCTGCTCCGGCACGCGCGGGGGCAGGATCAGCTCGGTGCGGCCCTGGCCGCCGGTCGCGTGCAGCAGGCCCCGCAGTTCCTCGGACAGCACCGGGTAGCCGCCGGCCCACTTGCCGGTGGTCGGGATGGTGCGCGACCACAGGTCCCGGCCCGTCTGGCTGGGGGAGCCCATCAGGACCGCGTCGTCCCAGTGGCGGCGCAGCGCCTGCCACAGCAGCGTGAACGCCTGACGGCAGGTGACGACGTCGGCGCCGTCCGGGTCGAACCACTCCCCCATGGAACGGATCTCGGTGCTGCCGCTGTCGGGTGCGGTGGCAGGGGCGTAGCGGCCCACGGGCTGGCGCTGGTGCACGAAGTGCCCGGCCAGCTTGTCCCGGCCCGAGCCGACCGCGGTGGTCCACCGCTCCGACGGGGTGTTCAGCCAGGCCGCCACCGCGTCCTTGAGCGTGGAGTACCGCTCGGCGCCGTCGTGCCACGGGGCGCCGGCGGTGATGTAGACCCGCTCCGTGCCGGGCGCGGCGTGCAGGACCGCGTCCAGGATCTCGCCCGGGCTGCGAGCGCCGAGGTCGAGCCGCACCACGCGGTCGCGCACGGCAAGGTCGCCGGTCGCCGCGTCCAGGAACACCGTGCTGCGCGCCTGCTGGACGAAGTTCGGGCGCTTGGACACCAGCCCGGTGGTCACGGCCTCGTACCGCGCACCGGCCGGGCCTTCGGGAAGGATGGGCAGCTCGCGCGGACCGACAGCGACCGGAGCGACCGGAGCCGTCAGGACGGCCAGCACAGCGGCGACGGGCTCGGCCGGGGCAGGCTGCTCGACGACGGCCTGGTCCTCGACCACGGCCGGCGCCTCGACGGCCGGGGTGGCCGGGGCCGGCTGCTCGAGTACGGCCGCGGGACGGGTCAGCACCGGAGCGACCGCGCTCACGGGCTCGGCGACCGGCTCCGCCTTCGGCGCCTCGGGCGCGGGCGCGGCCTGGTGGTCGGCCTTGGCGGCGCGGACGGCGGCCGGGGTCGGGTCCAGCAGCGGGGCGATCCGCACGACGTCGCCGACCGACAGACCCGAGGCCTTCGCGATGGCGTCGGCCTTCGCGCCCTCGTACCCCGCGAGCTCGGTGATCCGGCGGGCGCGCTGCTGGTTGAGCTTGTCGAGCGCGGCCTGCGCGGCCGCAACCGTCTTCTCGGCCTTGCCGATCTCCTCGCGCAGCGGGCGCAGCTCGGCGACCTTCGCGGTGTACGTCTTGCGGTCCATCAGGGTGTCACTTCCCTTCCGCAGCGGTGGTGTCGGTGTCGAGGGGGCGGGCCTGACGGGCGAGAGTGAGCCAGCCGTCCGGGCCCTGGGTGCCGTGGATGTCGGCCAGGCCCGCGAGCAGGAAGGCGTAGGCGCCGCGCTTGGGGGCCCGCGGCTGCGCGGTGCCGTTCTCCCACTTGGCGAACGTCTCCCGCCGGGTCTTCAAGGCCTCGGCCACCTCGATCTGGGTCAGGCCGGCGGCCTTGCGCAGTCGTTCCCGTTCGGCCGGTTCGGGCAGGTCACCGCCATCGCGAGCCTTGGACAGCAGCGCGTCCACCGCCGCGAAAATCTCAGACATCACATACCTCCCATCCAGAAAGGTAGCATAGAACCACTCTCTAAGTGCAACATTTTTCACCGCACAAACATCGCACTAATAACCGCATGAGGCGCTCATTGAGTCCGGCCGGGCAGACTGCGGCTACTGGCTGCGGTGCCATTCCTGTCCCGTCCCAAATGATCTTGATCATTTGTCAGATGATCTTGACGGACGGTAGGTTTCTGTCATTCGATCTTGATCGACGGCGGGGGTCCAGGTGGCAGTTGCCTCGTTGGTGTACGACGACCCGGCGCTGTCGGCGTTCGAGCTCGACTTCGTCGAGGGCGGCGAGCGCTGTCGGCTACCGCTCGGGCAGGCCTGGAACCGGCGGTTCGAGTCCGCCGATCCGGTGCGGGAGTTCCGGTGGGCCAAGGGCGGGCAGGGTTTCGCGGGCTCGTACTTCTCCGCCACCGTGGGCGACCACGTGGGTTACGAGTCGTGGCTGGAGCGGGACCGGCTGATCCTGCTGGACCGCGAGCCCGAGGTCGTGGGGATCGCCTCGCAGCCGTTCTGGCTGCGCTGGCACGACGGCCTGCGGCAGCGCCGGCACGCGCCGGACTACTTCGTGCGGCTGGCCGACGGCCGGGGCCGGGTGGTGGACGTGCGGGCCAGCGACCGGATCGAGCGGGCGGACGCCGAGGCGTTCGCCGCGACGGAACGGGCCTGCCGGGCGGTGGGCTGGGAGTTCGTCCGGGTCGGCGAGCCGGAGCCGGTGTTCATGGAGAACGTGCGCTGGCTGTCGCGCTACCGCCGGCGCCGCTGCTCGAACCCGGACGTCGCCGCGCGACTGCTCGACGTGTTCGCTGGCGGGGCGCCGCTGCAGGCCAGGGCGGCGCGGGCGGGCGATCCGCTGGTGGTGCTGCCAGTGCTGTTCCACCTGCTGTGGCACGGCCAGCTGGTCGCGGACCTGGAGAGCGCGCCGCTGTCGTCGACCACGCTGGTCGGCGTCGGGAGGCAGGCACGGTGATCGGGATGCAGCGGCCGGCCAGGATCATGGTCGGCGCGTGGGTGCACTTCGCCGGGCAGGTCCGGATGATCGTGGGCGTCACCGCGAAGTCGGCGACGCTGTCGGATGCCGACGGCGGCCAGGTGGAGGTGCCGATCGGCGAGCTGACCGACGACCCCGACTTCGCCGTGGTCGACCTGCCGGTCCGCACGCCGCTGCCGGCGTAGTCCCAGCTGGAGACGTTCCCGCCGAAGGCGGTCGAGAAGGCGCTGTGGTGGGAGAGCCACATCCTCGAAGTCCTGCACGGTCGCCGCCCGGAGGCCGACCCGGACGCTCCGCCGCACCCGGGCTATGGACCGGGGACGTCGCTGACGGCCCGGCAGCGGGCGAAGGCCCCCGAGCTGACGGCGGCCGGCCATCAGGTGTCGGCCAGCGCGATCGGCAACCTGCGGCGCAGGTACCAGGCCGACGGCGTGCTCGGCCTGGTGGACCGCCGAGCCGCCCCCAGGGCGCCGGAGTTCACCGCGGTCGATGCGCGGGTCGTCGCGGCGATGCGCGCGGCGATCAGCGAGGGCGTCGACGCCTCCACCCGCACCGGGTCGTACCTGATCTGGCGGACCGGGGAGATCCTGCGCCAGACGCCGGAGGCCCAAGGCGTCGAGCTGCCCTCGCGGAGCACGCTCTACCGGCTGCTGGCGAAGCTGACCCGCGGGACCCATACCTTCGGCGCCGCGAGCACCCGCCGCTCCCGGGCCCACGGGGCGAAGACCCCATTCGGCGAGCTGCCGGCGTTCGCGCCGGGCGAGGTGATGCAGATCGACTCCACGCCGATGGATGTGATGGTCCTGCTGGACGACGGCGTCCCGGGCCGGATCGAGCTGACCGCGATGATCGACGTGGCGACGCGCACGCTCACCGCGGCGGTGCTGCGGCCGACCACGAAGGCGGTCGACGCGAGCGTGCTGCTGGCCCGCACGGTCACGCCGGAGCCGCACCGGCCGGGCTGGGCGGAGGCCCTGCGGATGTCACGCTCGGTGCTGCCGCACCGTCGGCTGCTCAGCCTGGATGAGCGCCTGGAGCACGCCGCGGCCCGGCCGGTGATCGTCCCGGAGATGATCGTCTGCGACCACGGGAAGGCGTTCATCTCCCGGAACTTCAAGTCGTCCTGCCGGTTCCTGGAGATCGACTTCCAGCCCGCGCACAAGGGCTCGGGCTTCGAGAAGGGCCACATCGAGAAGATGCTGGCCTCGATCGCGTCGCTGTTCGTCCAGTTCCTGCCTGGCCACCTCGGCCGCAGCGCCGACCACCGCGGTCGCCACCCCGAGCGCGATCGGCTCTGGTCGCTGCTGGAGCTCCAGGAGCTGCTGGACGAGTGGATCGTCGCCGTCTGGCAGAACCGGCGGCACGACAGCCTGCGCGACCCCGCGCACCCGAGCCGGATGTTCACCCCGAACGAGAAGTACGCGACCCTCGTCGAGGCCTGCGGCTACGTCCCCGTCGCGCTCGCCGGCGACGACTACATCGAGCTGTTGCCCACCGAGTGGCGCGCGGTCAACGACTACGGCATCAAGTTCAAGCACCGCGTCTACGACAGCCCCGAGCTCGACCCGCTCCGCCGCCAGGACTCCGGCATCGCCGCCAAGCGCGGCCTGTGGGAGATCCACCGCGACCCCTACGACGTCTCCCGTATCTGGGTACGCGACCACCGAAGCGAGGGCCGGCCCTGGATCCAGGCGACCTGGAAGCACCTGCACCGCGCGCCGGTCCCTTTCGGGGAACTGGCCTGGGACCACGTCAGTCACCAGCTGCCCG
The DNA here is from genome assembly GCF_042883685.1 of Kitasatospora sp. NPDC058190. NCBI lineage: Bacteria > Bacillati > Actinomycetota > Actinomycetes > Kitasatosporales > Streptomycetaceae > Kitasatospora > Kitasatospora sp. NPDC058190. The sequence goes on along the minus strand of NZ_JBHVVI010000095.1, from coordinate 25,421 downwards.
GCGCCACCGAGACCGAGATCGCGGACGCGGTCGCCGCCCTGCTCACCCGCACCCACGCCGGACCCGATCGGCCCGCCGCGAACAAGCCCGGCCGCCGCGACCGACGGGTCGCCGCCCGCACCCGCGCGACCGCCACCGCGGCCGCCGTGCCGCCGAAGGGCTCCCCCACGCCGCCCGCTACGACCCCGGCGCCGGAGCCCACCGACGACGACCAACCGCTGGCCAAGGTCATCCCGCTCGGCCTGTTCGACCCCCTGGAAGACCCCTGGAGACGCACGTGACCGCCCGCCCCACCATCACCGACCCCGCCGACCTGAACGGCGACGAAGCGGCCGGGCGGCACCTGACCACGCTGGAGGGCTGGCGGCAGTTCACCGCCGACCCGCCCCCGCCACCGGAGCTGCTGCCTCGTCAACGCCACGAGAAGCTCGGCGACCTGGACCGGATGCTCTACGACGAAGCCCGCCTCGACCACCACGCCCGCCTGCGGGTCGTCGCCACCTCCACGGTCCGGCATGCGGTCACCTGCGGGCGGCGCCTGGTCCTGCTGAACCGGCACGCCGTCAGCGCCCGGCGCGGGCTGATCCTCTCCGGCCCGGCCGGCACCGGCAAGACCATCGCCATCACCCAGCTCGGACGCGCTCACGAACTCCTCGACCGGGCCCGCCACCCGGGCCGCACCGACCGGATCCCGGTCGTCTACATCACCGTCCCGCCCGCCGCCACACCCCGCATGATCGCCGCCGAATTCGCCCGCTTCCTCGGCCTGCCGGTCACCCGGAGCGCGAACATCACCGACATCACCGAGGCCGTCGTCGGCGTCTGCACCGACACCCGAACCGGCCTCGTCCTAGTCGACGAGCTCCACAACATCTCCCTGACCAGCCGCTCCGGCGCCGAGGTCGCCGACACCCTCAAGTACTTCTCCGAACGCATCCCCGCCACGTTCGTCTACGCGGGCATCGACATCGAACGCAGCAACCTGCTGTCCGGCACCCGCGGCGCCCAGATCGCCGGCCGCTTCACCCTGCTGCCCACCCGCCCCTTCCCCTACGGCGCGGAATGGACCGGCCTGGTCGCCACCCTGGAGCAGCACCTCCTGCTCCACGACCACCGCCCCGGCACGCTCGTCGACCTCGCCCGCCACCTCCACCACCGCACCGGCGGCATGATCGGCGCCCTGTCCCACCAGATCCGCGGCGCGGCCGTCGACGCGATCCTCACCGGCGCCGAGAAGATCACCAAGAACGGTCTGGACGCCGTCCCGCTCGACCACGCCGCCCAGACCAGCGCCCGCACCGCGTCCTCCGGGCACCGCCGATGACCGAACCGAGCGCCCGGCCGCCGCTGCGGCCCCTGCCGGTCCGTGTCCCTCCCCGGCTCGGCGAGGGCACCGACAGCTACCTCCGCCGCCTCGCGCGGGCCAACCACCTCAAGCCCAGCTACCTCAACGCCCTGACCAGTCCGAGGTCCAACATCGGCAAGCCCGACATCACCCTCCTCGCCCAGCTCGCCGGACGCCGGCCGACCTGCGGCGCGCCCTCTCCGATGCCCCCGGCAGGCCGCAGCCCGAGCAGCACAAGCCCGCCGGCCTGAGCGAGGCCGGGCAGAGTGAGCTCTTCCGCGGGATCGACCTGCTTCTCGCGTCGGCACAGCCGCGCAACGGCGTCCCCTGGCGACTGGTCGCCCTGCGCCACGGACTACGTCGCAAGGACCTGCGCCGATCCCTCCAGCAGCAACCAGTCCGACGGCTGGCCCGGGCCGTGCCCGCCAACGACACCCAGCGCCGCCGCATCCGCGCCCTGGCCGGCACCGGCCTGTCGACCGCGCAGATCTGGGCCCGGATGATGGACGACCACGACACGCCGCTCACCTACAACGCGATCAACGCCTTCCTCCAGCGCACCCGGAGATCCACCACCGCCCGCCGCTGAGCGAACTGGCGGGCGATCAGGTCCAGCTCGACCAAACACCCTGGTCAGACCCCTGATCGCAGCGGCATGCACAGGCAGGAGCCCGACGGCCGAGCCAGGAGGCCATACCGCCGGCAGCCGTACGTGAACAGCATGCGAGTCACAGCAGCTGCCGCCAGTTGCGATAGGCGTGCGGGGGCCTGGCGAAGCCGCTGTCGCTGAACGGGTTCGGCAACGTGCCACCGAGGGTGCCGAGGAGGAAGTCGCCGAAGCCCGCCTCAAAGCGGATCCAGCGTTCCTCCCCGTAGAGGGGCTGGCGCTTGAAGACAACGACGTCCCAGCTGTCCGGGTCCCGGGCGTCGCAGAGCCAGAAGGCCACGTCGCTATTGGCGCTGCTCGCGAAGGGGAGAAGCCTCCCCTTCTCCAGGTCCTCCGGGGCGGTGCCGGTGAAGGCCGCCGGTTCCTCCCTCGGGTCGAAGTCCAGTCCGTCGATGAGATCACCGTACGGGGAGCCGTCCACCGGCGGCGTGCTGACGCCGAGGTACTCGTCCAGCTCACCGCCGCCGTAGAGCGTGACGAAGTCGCGGTAGTCGGCGGGCAGACGCAGGCCTGTGGTCCGTGCCAGCTCGTCCCAGTCGATGGTGTCGCCCGGGGTGCTGGGCTCCCCGAGCAGGGCTGAGAGGCGGGTGATGGCTGGGTGGACCATGGTGGTGTCTCCTTCGTGGGGTCGCACGGTTCGATCAGTCACCGTATTGCCCGGCGTCCTGCCCGGTGCTGCTGTAGCCGGATGACGGCTTCGCCGCCGCGACGTAAACCACGGCGGCCTCGAAAGGGTGCTGGGTGGGTTCTCGGAGCAGGTCGAGGGCGGGTCGGTGACCGTACATGCCGAGGCCATGACGAGAGTGGCAGAAGCCTGCCGCCCGTGGAGATCAGTGGTGGGGCGTCCGGCAGCGCGGAGACGAACTGCCGTGTCAGCGCAAAGACCTACGTTGTCACCGAGATGGAACCGCTGAGGCAGGGGTCGAGATGGTACTGACGTTGGATGAAGCCGTGACGCAACTTGGCCACAGGCTCTCACCCAAGCGGCGTTCTGCTGCAACACGGCTGCGTCGGCTGGCCGACCCCACTGCGGGTCCGTCGCTGCTGGAGGCCCTCAAGCTGGAGGTTCGCGACGCCCGCACATGGGAGACCCAGTACCAGATCGTCATGGCACTCGGGATGTGCGGCCACCGGCCCGCCCTCGGTCTGCTCCGGGACCTCGCCCAGCGCCCCTTCAAGGCCACCATGGTTTACGTCGCGCTCGGCGACGCCATCGTCCGGCTGAGCGCTCCCAAAGACACAGCCAGTTCCCTGCGATGGTGCCTGGACACCGGCACCCCGATGCTCGCCGACGGTGCTCTGCGCGCCGTCGCCATGCAGCGGCTCCCCCTGGACACGGCCACGATCGACCACGTTCTCGACTTCCTCAGCCCCCTGGACCCCCAGGACGGGCGCCGGTTCTGGGCTGCGGCCGCCGCAGCGGGATGGCCAGGCCCGCGGGTCAGAAAGTTCCTCCAGGAGTGCGCAGCTGGCCCCCGGACCGACGTGGCCGACGCAGCCACCTCATCCTTGCAAGGCAAGTACCAGACCTATTCCCCCTTGTAGAGGCCTTCCGCTTGGAGAAACTCCAACCGTCAAGATCGTTTGGCAAACGGTCAAGATCATTTGGCGCGGGACAGGTGCGCGATAGATTGCGAGTCCCGGTCAGGTCACGATGAGTTACTGAGCCGCGCCGCGGTAGTTGGAACCTGGTCAGGCAAGTTGGAACTGGGTTCCGCCCGCGCGAACACCGACTTGCAGATAGGCCCGTAGTCGCCTGTTCCTCCCCTCCGAGCCTCGACTAGACCGCACGGTTCGTCATTGGTGTGCCGTAGGGTCCGCTCATGATCGCGCGTCCCACCGGGCAAGCGGAGGGGCCGTACGATGCCGCCTTCCTGCCACGCCAGCAGATGATCCTCAGCGCCGCCGCGCAGCCGATTGCCGACCCGGTGGCCAAGTTCGGCGGCGAACCCGTCTGGCTCGCCGAACCGACCTGGCCGGTGCATCCGAAGTCCGGCGAACCGCTGGTGTTCATCGGGCAGTTCCCCGTACCCGGTCCCGAACTCCGGCTGGCCTACCTCTTCCTCCACGAGGACCACATCGTCATGGGAGGAATCGACCCGGAGGACGGCGAGGCCGTTCTGCTGGTGCAACCGGACGGCCGCATCCCGCTCTTCGCCGCCATCGGCCCGCCCGGAACGCGCGGACGGACCCTGTGGCGCTGGGGCCCCGGTGACACCGAGATCCCGGTCGAATGGCGCGTCGACCTTCAGCCGGTGCCGCCCGACGTCGACCGCACAATCGACGAGGAAGCGGCATACCAGCGCGGCATGCGCGGCGACGGTCCTGACATCGACGACTGCGACGGGGAGGAACTACACGACTACTACGGCGGCGCCGCCACCTACCCCAACCACGAGGCGCGGGTCGACGCCCCCTGGCAATTCCTCTTCAAGATCAGTGACGCCGGCGAGGGCGAGGACGATCCGTACTTCCTCAACTTCGGCTACGGCTACGGCTACGCCTTCGTCAGCCCCGACCACCGCGAAGGCCGCTTCTTCTGGGAGTGCTCATAAGCGCGCAAGGGTGCCAAGAAGACTGACAACTCACGGCTTGTTGCAAGAAGCGTGACCACGTGCTGCCAACAAGCGTGTCCGCCACCAGAAAACACAGCTCATCCGGCCCTACTGGTTCCAACTAGACGTCCCAGGCCGGCACCACGCCGACTGGGGCGGCATCTTCGACTGGACCAAGACCGGCCACCGCTCAACGTCGCTCCGCTTCGAGATCCACGACGCACTGGCCAGACACTTCCCGCCTCGCTGAGTGGCCTGTCGGTGGCCGCTGCGATGATCGCCCCACCGCGGCGCGAGGAGATCATCATGGGCACCTGGGACATCGGTCCGTTCGAAAACGACATGGCCGCGGACTTCGCCGACGCCTTGGACGAAGCGGCTGAGAACGAACGCGAGGCTCTTGTCCGATCGACGCTGATCCGCACCATCCAGACCCGTGACTACCTTGAAAGTCCTGAGGGAGCTGAGGCCGTTGCCGCCGCCGCTCTCATCGCGGCACAGTGCCCGGGCAGTGAACCACTCAACACAAGCTACGGCCCCGACGAGGCCCTGCCGATCTTCGCCACCGACCTTCGGCCACTCGCTGTCGAGGCGCTCGACCGAGTGGTCGCCGAGGAGTCCGAGCTCGCCGATCTCTGGGACGAAACAATGGACGGACCGAAGTGGCGGCAGACCATCAGCCGCATCCGCGCCATCCTCGCGCCCGTGCCCGAACCTCAGGAAGACCCACTGTTCGATCTCTAACTGGATAACTCACCGTTACCGGTCACAGAAGTTGGCTCTGTCGCCATTCAAGGGGTGCTTGCTGAGCATCAACGGCCCGACGGAGGCATCACTCCAATTCGAATCCCGCGCGGGTCGGCGACACGGCTGCACCATCCGGTTCCGGCAGGACCAGCACCAGCGACGGCACGGGGCGCGGCTTCCCAGCGGTGGCGGTGATCATTAAGGTGTGGAAGCTGTGAGCATGCGTGGATCCGGTGACGACCTGTGGGAAGACTTCGTCAAGGAGTTTGAGAAGAACAACGCAGTACGGGAACCGAGTGCCGCCGAACAGGCGCGCCCGCCCGCGCGACGAAACGCGCGACGTCGGCTGCTGCTTCCGGTGGCCGCTGCGCTGCTGGTGGCAGCGGGCACGGGGGCGTACCTGCTCCGGCCGTCGAACCCTGCACCGGCCGCACCGCCCGCGCTGGCTGCGCCGGCAACGCCCGATCGCTCGCCGCACGTGGCGACGCCATTGATCAGTGCTTCGCCGACGGCATCCGGCGCTCCGATCTCGGCGATGCCGCTGTCCGTCCTTCCGACGCAGGTCCAGGGGTACACGCTGGTGGCGAGCGTGGCGCGCTCGAACTGCACCGGCCCGGACACCGTGGCGCCGACCCTCGCCGGGTTGATCACGCAGGGCCACGGCTGTCTCGGAGTCAACCTGGCGCTGTACAAGGACGCCGAAGGCAACCAGTACAACGTGGCGCTGTTCACCATGGCGGACCAGGGCGACGGCGTGCACCTGGTGAGCTTTCTCAGCTCCCACGCCGACTCCTTCGAGGTCGCCGTCCATGTCCCGCCCACGGATTCGGGTCTGCGCCGGTTGCCTGCCGACAGCGGCCGCGTGCAGGGCTTCGCAGCCTACGGGCGCGGTGTGGTCGTCGGTTCGGCCCAGTGGTCCGACGGCCGGACCACAGACCTCGACAAGCTGTCCGATCAGCTCTCGCCGCTGACCGACGCTGTCATCAAGAACGTTCCCGCCTGACGGAGCGCCCCGCCCGACTCGGTCCTCCTCGAAGGGCGCGGCGCCCTCCGGGACCAGGGCGGTTTCAAAGTCCCCAGGGCTGCCACCCGTACACACTGGCCGCATACGCCGAACGACTCGTCCACAGGACTGACCGACAGTAGTTGCCGAGCGAAGGCGCTTACTCGATGGAGACCCAGACATCGTGGAGAGGGTCCTGCCTGCAGACGAAGATGAGCAGTTCGTCGCGGGCACCCCTGAAGCCCGTCGGATCGTGGAACTCCGCATCGTAGCCGCGCTTGGCGGCTCGGAATTGGTCCTCCAGCGGGGTCCAGCTCTGTGCGCCGCGTTCTCCGTGGGGCATGGTCAGAAGCAGGCTCATCTCCGAGCCGCAACTGCACTGGACCGGCCGAGGGCAGTGTGGCCAGTACGGCCATCCACCGGTCTTGAGCCCAGGTGCCACGGAAAGATCGTTGCGGTAGTCGTAGCCGGGCCCCTCCCCGAGGCTTTCCTGCCAGGCGTAAATACGCGACTGCAACGACTCGGGGAGATCCTCGATGTCGGGGTACTCGGTGATGCGCTCGGGATGCAGAACGCACGGCTCCAAGACGTAGCCGCCGTCCGCCAGGGCACCGCGTGCCGGGAAAGTCGTGTCCGTGAGCGACCCGGCGGCCCGCCAGATGACCTTCGGAGCCGGCCCGCTGTAATGCTCGTGCATCCCTGGAACGTCAGGATGCCGATACGGGCACCACAAGATCTGAACCAGGTCCGTTCCCGCCGGGAAACGGGCCTCGGGTATGTCGGCAGCGTGAAGCTGAACGACGGGAACCATGACGACCGGTTCGTTAGGTGTGGCCGATGCCCACGTCTTCACGGTTGTCCCACGAGGGGCCCTGGCCCCGGCCTCGTCCAGGAACTCCTGCCGCTTGGCCAGCATCCTCCCCAGGGGCGAGTCGGGGTCGGCAACCTGATCGGGGAACTGGGAGATCATCTGTGCGAACTGCTGTTCGCGGACCTCGTCGGAGTGCCGGAACATCGCCAGTTCCTCAGCGGTGGCCTCTCGCTCGATCTGCACCATATGGGGCAGCTGGCAGGTCGGCCACGGCTCACCCGCAGGCCACAGCATCGGCCCGGCCACGGAACTCGCAGCCGACTCCGGTACCCCACGCCGCGGGTGCAGGCGGGTCGCATTCGTCGCATAGACCGCGAGCTCAGGCAGGACAGTGAGGATGTCGACCGGCCGGGCAGGTGTCGTGAACATCCGGCAACGATCTCAGTCCGCCACCCAACGCTGTCAAGATCCGAAGTCACGGAGAGCCACTGCCTGTCGGACGGGAAACGATCACGCGCGTCTCGGGAAGCGGTCTACGAACCGCTCAGTTCGAGCCATGTCAGCCCTACTCGTCAACACCCCTTGAGGGCGGGCCCGTACAGGAGCGTCTGGTAGACGGCGAGTCAGTCCTGGGCGGCGATGAACTCCTTCACCCCGGCGGCCAGGTGGGCGTTCAAGGACCTCGGTCAAGATCGTTTGAGAATCGGTCAAGAACATCTGACACGGGACAGCTGCGGTGCCGTTCCCGTGTCCTCTGGCACGCGATCTCGACCGATTGCCAAGTGATCTCGACCAGCGCGGTTGAGCGTCTGCTGGTACGGGCTGTCACTGCCCTGCCGTACGGTCCCCCAGGCTGGAAGGAGCAGCTGACCCGGCCCGGAACTTCCAGGGCCGGCAGCGAGAAAGGGTGCGGGACGCGTGAGCTGGGATGTTGTCGCGGAGGAGCAGCGGGTCCGATGGACGTCGGAGCCACTTCACGGCGTGGGCCCGTTGCGGTTCGGGATGACGCCCGAGGAGGCGGAGGAGGCGCTCCACGGCGTACTGGAGCTCGTCCCGTGGAGGAGTGGCAAGCCGCACTACGGGCCGGTGCTCAGCCGCGAGTACAACTACCCGCACACGCGCGACTGGCCGGCTGTCACCGCCTACTTCAGCACCGGTCGCCTGGTGGCCGTGGCGATCGACGCATTGCGCGGCCCCCAGGTCTTGCTGGACGAGATTCCGCTGGTGGGCCGCGCGCCGTCCCGGCCAGCCCGCTTCATGACCTCGCGCACCGACTGCGCTGGTCACGCTGGCGACGACGGCACCAAGCCCGCGCCCGGGCCTCCCACTACCGACGAAAAGCAGGTGCCCAGCCGTAGCGTCGTGGTTCCCGGGTTCTGGAGGTATTGAGGTGCGGCCAGGCCGGTGCTGGTGCACACTTCTGCACCGTGGAAATCACGATGGGCGAGCTGCAGCGCCTTCGATCCGAGCCGGGAGCTGAGGACGGCCAGCCGCGTCCGTTCCTCGTACGTGTCCGGTTCACCGCCGAGGAACCGGCTCAGGTCATCTCCAATGCGCGTGCGGTGTTGACGGGCGTGGTCGAGCACGTGGGTGACTGGCCTGCTTTTGAGCGCTGGCCGCAGCTGCTGCCGGCGTGGTTCATCCAGCGGTGCGCGCCCGAGCCCGCGGAGCCGGAGCATGGTGAGCCTTTCGACGCCGAGGCATGGCTGCGGCAGTGGCGGGCGATGACGCCAGAGCAGAGGGCGGCTGTCGATCAGGGGCCGTGGACGCTCTCGGGATGGCTGTACTACTTCGACCCGGCCGAGGAAGGGATGGGTGACAATCGCAGCTGGTGGTGGTGGCACGCGGGAACCGATGAGTCGGGCGGCTGGGTGCAGGTGGCCACCACTGGCTGGCCGTTCGGCAGCGGTTCGCTGTCCTGGCTGATTGAGGCCAGCGGCGGTACGGATCTCGTCTACGGGCCCTGAGGATCGAGCACTTCGCGCGGCGGCACGACCGCGGTAGCGGCTGGCACTGCAAGATCACGATCTACGGCTGGAGTACTACCCCGATCCCGTAGTTCCGGACCGTGTTCGGGTTGCCGAGCGAATCGAGGAACACGTCCGCCGCCGCACGGACGGTCATCGCCTTCCCAGTCGGCAGTTGCACGACGGTGGGCACTGCTTCCCCTTGCCGCACGTAACAGGGCCGCTTCACGTAGCGGCCGGAGAAAGTCACCGCAGGTGACGAATCAAGCTACCGCAGATATTGGGGTGTTATCTGTGGAACGACTTCACGACTACCCCGGCACCGACGGCCCCCACCACCGACCTGGTCGACGCGATCCAGGCCGAGGTGTACGCGGTGACCACCGGCCACAGCCCGAGCTAGGTCGAGGCGCGCCCGATGGCCGACGTCATGGAAGGGGTCCTCGACGAGGTCGACGGCATTGGCTCGTACGTCGGCGCCCCGGCCGGCCTGCCCACCGGCCTGGCCGGGCCAGGGCGGGCGGCCTGGCGGCGCGGACCGGGGCAGCGGGTGCGGGGACGAAGGGCGCGGCCGAACGGCGCCGCCGGCGGGGGCGTCTGGTGGAGGGTGTCGTCGTCATGCCGGAGGCTCTGCCCGCCCCGCCGTCCCGCGAACCTGGCCACCACCCGGACGGCCCATCCGCAGCCGTTCTCACCGGCCCCTGACCTGCACCAACAGCCGAAACTCACCGGCCAGCGCCCGGAACTCACGCGCCCCGAGGCGAAACTCACCGACCCCGGGGCGAAACTCCCCACTGCAGGTCAGCGGCCTGCACCGGGGAGGGGGGCCGGGTCAGGAGCGGCGCCACCAAGAGCCGGTGCGCTTCGCGTCGGCGGCCGCGGCTTCGGCGGCGGCCCGCTCGCGCTCGGCAGCCTCCCGCGCCTTCCGGACAGACGCCCAGTACGACGACCTCGACGACGACTACGGTGTCGAGGTGACCGGCTACCCGGCGGACTGGTCGGTCGCCGCCGCCCGGGCCGCGATCACCGCCGGTATTGCCCTCCTGCAGCCTCTCCTCGACGACCCCGACCCGTCGCTTCCCCCGAGCGCGGTCGGGGGAAGCGACGGGGGCGAGCGGCTCCCGGCCCGGCGGTTCAGGCCCGGCGGTTCACGCCTGCCGGTTCACGCCTGCCGGTTCACGCCTGCCGGTTCAGGCTCGGCGGCGCAGCCGGCGGCCGAGCAGGACGGCGCCGGCACCGAGCGTCGCGAGCCCCGCGGCGAGGGCCGCCGGGAGGACGCCGGACCCGGCCCGGCTCCCGGTGGCGGCGAGCTCCCCCGCGACGGGCGCGGCCGGGGCAGCTGGGGCGGCCGGGGCGGCCACGACCGCGGTGTCGGTGACGGGCGCGGTGTCCGTGACCGGCTTGGCGCCCGCGCCGGACGTGGTGCCGGACGCGCTGCCGGCACCCTGCTTGGTACCGCTGCCGGAGGCGCCCGACGTACCCGAAGTGCCGGACGTGCCCGAGGTCCCGGAGCCCTTGGACGGGGCGACGACTGTGACGGTGCCGCCCTGGGCGCACATGGTGGTCCCGCGGAACGGGGCGCCTTCGTTGACGAAGACGCACGGGTTGATCTTGGTCGCCCCCAACGGCGTGGCCGCGTCGTAGGCCACCCGGACCCGGGTCACCGTGATCTTGTGGGCACCGATCGAGGAGTCGCGTCCCTGCAGGTAGACGCCGGGCTTGCCGTCCGGGTCAGAGTTGGAGACCTTCTTCAGCGTGGTCCAGCGGCCGTCCGCGGCGCGCACCTGGACGGTGGCGTGCGGGTCGGTGAAGAGCACGTTGCCGAGGTTGACGTAGGCGGACGGGGTGGGGTTGGTCAGCACCGCGTCGAACTCGATCGGCTCGCCGCCGGCGACCGCCGTGGCAGGCACGTGCGCCAGCGAGGTGCTGATGGAGTCGACGCCGATCTTCGCGAACCGCTCGTCCAGCTTGGGCCACGATCCCGGCTCCGTGAGGCGGGAGCCCAGGGTGATGGAGCGGAAGCCGCCGTTGCTGGCGCCGTCGTGCGGCAGGCCCATCGGGGCGCCGATGCGCATGTCCAGCTTCACGCTCTTTCCGGCCGCGACCGTGATGCCGTTGATCGTGCCGTTGTACGTGACGTCGCTTTCCCCGCCGTAGAAGTCCAGCGGCACCGACTTCCAGGTGCCGTTCGCCGGGTCCTTGTAGTCGATCGTGATGGCGTGCGGCGGCGTGCCCGGCTCGGTCTCGGTCTGCAGGACGAGCGCGTAGGTGGTGGTCTCGGTGCCGGTGTTGGTCACGGTCTCGGTGAACGCGACCGGCTGCCCGGCGAAGCCGACCGTCGCCGGCGCCCGGACGGCCAGCGTCCCCTGGGGCGCGCCCTCGGCGGAGGCGGCCTGCGCCGGGACGGCGAGCAAGCCGCCGAGTGCGACGACTCCCAGCGCGGCAGCGGCGACGAGACGGCGGGAGCGGTGGGTGCGGGCGTTGGTGGACATGGTTCCCCCCGTGAGAAATGTGATGTGGACATGCCAGGCACACGCGGCGGCGCCCGGAACGGATGCACGTACGACTGCGACTGGAGCGAAGCGGACGAGGGGCGGCGACGGCCCGTGCGCCTGTCGGCCCACGGAGACCGGCTCGCGGTCGGACGGGGTCCGCCGCCTCCGGAAGGTGGCCCCCTTCCGTGCCTCTCACTGATACAGACGTGCGGCCCCCGCCGGGGTTGCAGACGGATTCGAAGAATTTTTCCGGCCGTCTCCGCACCCTCCCGGAGCGGAAGCTCCTTGCTAGCGTCCCGGCCCAGCGTCCCGGCCATGACCGAGTGGATAGCCGCCGTCGCCGCCCTCACCCTGGCCATGCCGGGCACCGCGCTCACCCGGTACGAGCGCGAGCTGCCCCACCTCGCCCAGGTGATGGACGACGCGGTCGCCGCCGGCCGCGCCGCCGCACCCGGCCGGTGAACCCCAGCAGCACCGGAGCCCGGCCCGGCCGGGCCCGGCGGGCACTCGGCCCCGGCGCCGACCAGGTGCTGGCCGACACCGTCCGCGCGGCCCGCACCCCGCCCCCGTGGTCACCGGCCGCCGTCGACGCCGCCCTGCACGCGGCGCTGGGGGAGTTCGAGCGGGCCTCCGAGCCGTGGCGGGACGCCTTCGACGGGCTGGACGAGGACGTCCTCGCCGAGGCCGCCGCCGAAGCGCGCTCCTTCGGCGCCGACCCGGCCGGCGCCGTCGACGAGCTGGTCCACGGCCTGCTCGGACAGCTCGACCACTGGCAGCAGGCGATCGGCGACCCCGGCCGCCGGCTCACCACGGCCGCGCAGGACCGGCCGCTGCCCGCCTGGGCCGCCGACGCCCGCTGCACCGAGGACGTCCGCTGGCGCCAGGCCCGCCAGGCGCTGATCCAGGCCATAGCCCGCCACCACCACGGCACCCTGCCCACCGGACCGCCCAACGACCGGCCATGGTGATCACCACCGCCCGGCACGCGGGAGATTGAGCCGGGTGACCAGCAATCAGCTCCCCCGCGGCCTCACCACCCTGATCCCGCAGTCCCGGGCCACCACCGCCAGCGAGCGGGCCGCCGCCCAGCTCCTTCACCTGCGCGAGGCGACCGTCCCGGTGCCGGTTCTCGCCGCGGCCGCCGAACTGATCGCCCCGCGGCTCGACGACCCGGACCCGGCCATCCGCGAAGCGCCAGCGCCGTCCACGCCCGCCTGCTCGCCGCCATCGAGGACGCCCCGCCCGGTGTCCTCTGACAGATGATCTTGACCTTTTGCCAGGTGAGTTTGACCGCCCGGTTCAGAGAGCGGGTTCGGTCCGGATCTCGCTGCGCGGGGAGGGAAGGATAACGGGCCCTTATCCTTCCCTTCTTCGGCGGTCCGCCGGGCGGGTGAACCAATGCGCCGGGCCGTCCCCGCACGCCGCCGCGGTCATACCGGCCGACCGACGATGGACGCTATGACGCACCGCACGGTCCCCGGGCCATGAGCACGGCCCCTTCGCCGTGGCCACCTGACTGGGCGCACTGCGGGCACGGCGCCGACCCCACTACCGACCCGGTCGGCTGCCGGGGCATCCACGTCCCCGGCCACACCGCCTGCCTGGCCCACCTCGCCGACGCCGACCGCCCCGCCTACTTCGCCGGCCTGGCCCCCGGTGCCCACATTGACCATCGCGGCACCCCCTTCACCGAGGCCCTCCTGACCGCACTTCTCCTAGCCCTCCAGGACCCCACCACAGGACGGCCCCACCTCGGCGGTGCCAGGTTCGGCGGGGCGACGTTCACCGGCGACGCCTGGTTCTCCGGGGCGACGTTCACCGGCGGAGCCTGGTTCGGCGAGGCGACATTCACCGGCGACGCCTGGTTCGACGGAGCGACATTCACCAGCGACGCCGGATTCGACGGAGCGACATTCACCAGCGGAGCCTGGTTCAGCGAGACGACATTCACCGGCGGAGCCTGGTTCGGCGGGACGACATTCACCGGCGACGCCGGATTCAACGGGGCAACATTCCCGGGCGACGCCCGGTTCGACGGCGCAACGTTCACCAGCGACGCCCGGTTCGACAGAGCGACATTCACCAGCGACGCCGGATTCAACGGGGCAACATTCACCAGCGACGCCCGGTTCGACGGAGCGGTCTTCCGCCGCCCCGGGAGGTTCGAGCGGGCCAGGTTCGAGCAAACGCGGCAGTTCGGGCCGCTGCTGGCTCACCGAGGACTGGTGCTGGACGAGGCGCAGTTCACGCAGCCGGTGCGGATCGAGATGAGCACGATCGGGCTGTCCTGCCGTCGTGCACGCTTCCCCGGCGGCGTGCAGCTTCGATTGCGGTGGGCCCGTGTCGTACTGGACGACGCCGACTTCCCCGCACCATCGATCCTCACCGGCATCCCCCAGCTGGCCAGTGACCATCGCTGGCTGCTGGCCCAGGAACCGCGCATCGCCAGCGCCTGGCAACGCCTGCTGGGAGGGGAGATCTCCGAGCGGCCGCAGCTGCTGTCCTTGCGACACGCCAACGTCGCGGGCCTGGGGCTGAGCAACATCACCGCCACCGACTGCCTGTTCACCGGCGCGCACAACCTCGACAAGCTGCGCCTGGAAGCCGACGTCGGCTTCACGACTACCTCGGCCCCGCAAGGCAGAGGACCGCGGAGCTGGGATTGGCGGCAGGTGATCGCCGAAGAACGCAGCTGGCGGGCCGCCCGGTCACGTCACCGGGCCACCCGGTTACCTCGCCGGGCCGCTTCTGCGCTCGATCGGGTCTTCCGGTCGTTCCGCTGGGTCGCCCCGCGCTGGCCGGAATGGCTCGACCGGCCGCTGCCCGGGGATCTGAACCCGGGCCAGATCGCCGCTCTGTACCGGGCCCTGCGCAAGGGGCGCGAGGACGCCAAGGACGAGCCCGGCGCCGCCGACTTCTACTACGGCGAAATGGAAATGCGCCGACACGCGCGCCCTGCCACCGGGAGCCCGGCCGATGGCCGCACCAGCAGGGGACGGGTCGAACGCTGCGTGTTGACCGCGTATTGGCTGGTGTCCGGGTACGGGCTGCGCGCCTGGCGGGCCCTTGCCTGCCTCATCGCCGTGACCGCGGTGTTCGCGCTCGTATTCCATCTGGTCGGCTTCGCCAGCCCGCCACAGCCGGTCTCGTACTGGACCAGCCTGCTGTATGCACTCCGCGCCACCCTGTCTCTCACCGACAACGAGGTGAAACTCACCGCATGGGGCAAGCTGCTACAAGCCGTCCTCCGCCTCACCGGCCCGGTCCTGCTCGGCCTCGCCCTCCTCGCACTCCGGGGCCGCGTGAAACGGTGAAACGAAATACGCCGTCATCCCCCGATCATGGCGTTCCGGGGCCGCCTGCTGCCGCGCAAGAGCCGGGCCGACGGCGGGGTTGGCGAGGGGGCTCTGCCCAGCCGGGCTCTGGGCGCCGCCGGCAGGGGTACCGGGCGTCGCGGCGTCGGCCGCCTCCGACCCGGTGATCGCGGTGGCGGTGTCGGTGCCGGCGAGCACGACGAACCGCGCCACCAGCGAGGAGACGATGGCCTCGGCGACCGCCGCGGCCGCAGCCATCTCCGCCTCGGCGGCGGCGAGAGCTTCGGCAGCGGCGGCATCCGACCCGCCGAGGGTGAAGACCGTCGGCAGCACACCGCCCGTGGTCGCCACACCCGCGGTCACCCCGAGCTCGATGAGCCTGTCCTGGCAGTCGTCGATCGCCTTCGCGTAGTCGTTGCAGATGGACTGCAGCTCCCGGCACGCGACCGCGACGACCGCGTTCGCCGTGATGGGTTCTGGTCCGCTGCCGGCCAACCGCCTGCGGCCGCGTCCGCGCGGTCTGATATGACTTCGCCTGGGCAATCGATGCCCCACGAAACCAGGGGGGGAACCTGTGCAGAGAAGCAGGCGTACATTCCGTGCCGTATCGGCGATGGCCACGTCCGCCGCGCTTGCCGTGCTGGCCACCGCGCTGACCGTCACACCGGCGGCCGCGGCCGAATCATCAACGGCTACCACCGTCCAGCGCACGGATTCGGCGTCCGGGCTCAACCTACTCCTGCGAGCGGACCCCTGGAAGACCATCCAGACTCGGCGGGCGCCGGACGGGTCCTGGGACCAGGCCCGGGAAGTTCCCCAGTTCGCCGGTCTCTGGTACTGGAGCCTGGCGGTCGACGGTGGTCGGCTCCGGATGTTCGGGGCCCAGATGGCCGGGCGGGGATTCCACTACGTCCAGTCGGCCCAAAACCCTGACGGTACCTGGGCCCCACTCTCCGAGATGACCGGCCTCACCGACCTTCCGCACGACCCGCAGTACCCCTGGATGGGCCGGATCACCGCGACCAGGGTGGCAGGCCAGCTTCAGGTCGCGGCGGTCGACGGCTCCGGCCGGGTCGTCCACACCATCGAGCGCCCGGACGGCACCTGGCAGCCCTGGGGGACGGTGAGCGCGTCCTGGGGCCTGGGCTCGGGTC
Organism: Kitasatospora sp. NPDC058190; assembly: GCF_042883685.1. Lineage (NCBI taxonomy): Bacteria > Bacillati > Actinomycetota > Actinomycetes > Kitasatosporales > Streptomycetaceae > Kitasatospora > Kitasatospora sp. NPDC058190. The sequence continues at coordinate 9,363 of NZ_JBHVVI010000095.1, read as the reverse complement.
AGTTCTCCAGCCTGTCCACGGCGGAGGTGAACGGTGAACTCCAGATGGTCGGCACCACATCTGCGGGCGAAGTGCTGCACACCATCCGCCATGCCGATGGCAACTGGAGCGCCTGGGGCAATGTGATGGGCGTGACCGGCACACCCTCGCCGTGGGGTCTGCCGACGGACGTCGTCGCGGCGAGCTTCAACGGCTCCCTGCAGGTCGTGGTCACGGACAACAGCCAAGCCGGTTTCTACCACACGATCCGCAACGCCGACGGCACCTGGAACCGATGGGGGGACATCGGATCCCAGGTCCACTTCGATCGGGCCGGCTTCCACGGCTTCATGATGGGCGGTGTCGAAGGCGCGAACGTGGGCGGTGAGCTGCAGCTGGTCTTCGAGTCCTCTGACAACTCCGGCTCGCTCTACCACACGATCCGTCACGCCGACGGAAGTTGGGCACAGGCTGGACTGGTCCAGCGGGCCGTCGACCTCTCGGCCTGGCGCCCGGTCAGCAACGGGGCAGCCGCCGCGGGGTGACCCTGCCCCTGGCATCACACCCGCGAACCGCGACGGCACCCCGGCTCCCCTTCAGGGCCGGGGTGCCGCCCGGCACGCTCAGGGGCCTCCTGATGCTGTTGTCAAGCCGCTGATGTGACAGGGAGCTCGCCATGACCGGCACTGTCCCTCACGGGTAAGAGCCCACAGACCGTTTGACCCGCCGACGGCCGGCACGAGCACCGCCCGGGTGTGTCGCCCGCCCTCGGGTGGCCGCTGACCGACCCCGGCGACGAGGAACTCGCCTACCTCGCGCAGTTCCCGCGGCTCGGCCCCGCTGTCCCCGACGACCCCTACCGCCGCGGCCCCCGCCACGCGGTCGTCCTCTCCGTCCCCCGGTACGCCGCCGATCAGGCCGTCGAGCACGCCCGCCACCAGCGCAACCGGATCACTGCGGGCCCACCGGCCCCCGGCGGGCTTGCCGTCGGCAAGGAAGCCGACGGCGACCTCGCTCAGGTACTGCGCGAGCTCGACCGCCGTAGCCCGGTCCGCGCCGGAGTCGGACCCGCCGCGTGCGTCGGCAGCGGCAATCCCGGTGTCGAGGTCGGCGGCGTAACGCACCAGCGCGTCGTCGAGCCGGGCGGTGGTCTCCAGGTCCAACGGCGCCTGCCCCCGCACCCGCCACAGCCGGAAGGTCTCGGCGACGTGGCGCAGCAGGGCCGTGACGTGGGTGGCGGGCATCATGAGCTCGCCGCCGTCGTACCGGTACAGCACCAGAGGGAACCGGTCGGCGTGCGATTCGTCGTCGGTCTCTCCCACAGGGCATCTGTCCTTCCTCGCCCTGTTGGGGCGGACTCGAATAACGGGGGCGGCCCACCGGCCGGGTACCGGCGGGCCGCGAGCGGACTACTCGTCGGCGGACACCTGGCCGCTGGCCTTCATGTGCCGGGCCGGGTTCACCTCGTCGGCGATCATCTCGGCGATCTCGGCCATCGGCCGGGAGCTCGGCGGCCCGGCTCCGGCGGTAGCGGCTGGGGGAGCCGGGCCTTCGTCGCGGTGAGGGGCGGGTTGGATGATCAAGGGTTGTGTGGACTCTTGAAGATCGTGCGGTGGCCGCTGGCCATAGAGACCTTGCTCGATGACGGGCGTTGATTCGACTGGCCACTCAGTGCGGGTGGCGGCCTCGGTGGCGACGGCTCCCTCGTGGCCGGCGTTGGCGTGCCGGTCGGCGTGGCGCTCGTCGTCCTGGGCCCGCTCCAGGGCCTGCGTGGTGCTCTCCAAGATGAGCCTGGCCGCCTGGGCAGCGGACCTGGCTGCGGACGTCGCCGAGCAGCCCGTGTTCCTGGCCGTCGTCCTCGTCGGCCTGCGTGGCTGGCGGGGCGCACCGGGCGGTCGAAGCCGTCAATGTCCTCGCGTTTCTCCGCGAGGACATTGACAGCGCCGGGTGTCTTCACGTCCACCCGTGGAAACCCAGGGCTCGGCTATCGCGACAACGGTCCAGTGATGATCGGTCAGGTGGTCGCGGTACCGACCACCTTGGTCGGGCGGATGCGGACGACGACACGAAGTACCTCCGCCGCGAGTTCGAGGTACTCCTGGCCGGCGCCGGGGCCTTCGTACTGTTCGGCGAGGGCAACCGCCAGAGACCGGCCGGTGTCCTCGGTGACCGTGGCGAGGCCGCGTATCTCGGCGTAGCGCAACGGGTCGGCCGGATCGTAGACGGTCAGGCTGGCGCGGGGGTCGCGGCGCAGGTTGCGTTCCTTACGGCGGCCAGCAGCGGTGGACACGAGCAGGTCGTCCCCATCGCGGCCGAGCCAGACCACCGACGTCTGCGGGCTTCCGTCCGGGTTGACGGTGGCGAGGACGGCGGGAACCGGCGCATCGAGCAGCGCCCGGACGGACTCGTTCAGCATGGCTGTCATGCGGGCGAAGCTACCCGCCACCCAGCCCGCCCCGCACCCGGTTTCGGCCACCACAACCCACCCACACCGAAGACATCATCGGAACCAAGCGCCTGACCCCCGCCCACTCCGAGCGCAGCCCCCCCCGCCAGTGATCACGCGGCGCAGGCCGAGGTCGGCGACCGCGCGCAGCACCGCGATCTGTAGGGCCAGGCGCAGGACCAGGGCACGGATCGACCGGACGGTGGGCGGGCGCCCGCGACGCTTCGGTGTGCAGGTTGCGGCATGGCGCCGCTTGAGCAGGTCGCGGTGCCACCGCAGGACCGTCTCCGGGCGGACCAGCAACACAAGACGCCGCATCCTGTCGGCGGGGAGGTGGTGGAGCAGCCCCGCGAGGACCGCGCGGTCCGTGTCGGTGATCACCGGCTTCGCGGCCTTGCGCTGCAAGACCAGCAGTTGGTGCCGCAGCGCCAGGATCTCGATGTCCTTCTCCCGGCTGCCCATCGGCAGCAGCCGCAGCAGCGCGAAGGTGTTGGTCATGGCGAGGTAGGCCAGGCGCAGCAGCACAACAGATCATCATGCCGTCCGTGCTGCCCCGCGGGGAAGACAACCACAAGGCCGACAGACGCGACCCGCGGCCAGGTGACAAGGCTGCGACCAGACCGGATGATTCATCGGCACCCACAGTCCGCGTCGGTCAGGACGTGCCACGCCTTCTCCGCAGTGCTCGCGATGTAGGTGACATAGGCGAATGACGGTTCGGTGCTGCTGCCCATGATGTGCTCCGCTCGCTCGTCCTCCACCATGGCAGTGTGGACGGAAACCCGGTGTACGGCGGGGCCGAGCCGGTCGGCGCGCTCGAGGTGGCGCCGACGGCCCGGACGGCGGTGGCGTGGCTGCCGCCGCAGGAGCTCTGGCCGGCGATCCAGGACATCCGCTGGGAGCATGATCCGCAGGTACGACGGTGGCCGCCGCATGTGAACCTGCTGTTCGGCTTCGTGCCGGAGGAGGAGTTCGCGCGGGCGGTGCCGCTGCTCGCCGCCGGAGCGGCGGAGAGCGCGGCGTTCGCCGCGCGTCTGGCCGGCGTGCGGTACTTCCGGCACCGGCATTACGCCACCGTGTGGCTCGACCCGGCCGCGGCGGGCCCGGCGCCGTGGGCCCGTCTCCACCGGGCGCTGGAGCAACGGTTCCCGCTCTGCCGCGAGCGCGGCGGCCGTTTCATCCCGCATCTGTCCCTCGGCCGCACACAGGACCCGCGGCAGCTGGCCGCCGAGTGCGCCGCCCGGCTCGGCGCACTGTCGGCGGTGGTCGAGGAGGTGGTCTTGCTCTCCCGGCGCGGCGACGAACCGATGCGGCCCCGGGCCGCGATCGCGTTGGGCACGGGCGAGGTCCGTCAACTGCCGGATTGCTAGCGGCGGGAGGCCGCGACCATCGGCCCGCGCGGCCAGGCACGGTCGCCGAGCCGGGTCAGCAGGGCCGGGGTGACGACGGGGACGAGGACGCGGTGGTCGGCGAGGAAGCCGTGCTCGATGCCCTGTCCGAGCGTCCAGGTGAAACAGGTCTTGCCGTAGATCCGGGTGTCCATCATGGAGCAGAGCGCCGTTTCGCCGGTGATGAGCAGTCAGTCGGTGCATTCGGCGCGCACGGTGCGTGTCCACCGCTCCGCGAAGGCGTTCGAGCGCGGGCTCTGCGGCGGAGTCGGGGTGACGGTCGTGCAGTTGCCGGCGAAGAAGGCGTCGAAGGCGGCGGTCAACTCGGTGTCGCGGTCGCGGATGAGGAACCGGAAGTCGCCTGCTCTGTCACCCAGGTCGAGCACACTGACGATCACTCCGAACACCGGACTGCTCACGGCGGAACCCACGTGACGATCACGGCCATCGGAGACGCGACAACCACCTCGCAGGTCCTGTTCGGCAGCACCTCCGTGCCGTTCGCCGTCTCCGGCTCCACCACACTGACCCTCTACACGCCCCCCGGGACTGTGCTCGGCGCGGTCAACGTCTCGGTCACCACCGCGGGCGGCACCAGCACCCACACCAACGGCTTCACCTACGTGTGATCCGGCCTTCCGGCCTCCCGCGGGTCCGCCGCCCGTCTCCAGGACGCCGCCGGCGCCGCCGCGCATCTGGTCGAACTCCTCCACCAGGGCGGGGCCGGGTGCGGTCGGAGACTCGGAAATCCCGGGTGGTCAGTGTTGAGCGCGCTTTCCTGGACGGCGGCCGGGGTGCGGACGTGGCGCATGGTGAGCTGCGGCGCATCGCGTCGATGCCCAGCAGGTACCGGCCGTCCTCTCCCCAGCGGGCAAGGTCGTCGTCGGCCGGGACGGCGGCCACGGGTGCAGCGGGGGTAGCAGGTGCAGCGCTGCGCGGCGCAGCGGCGGCCGGGCGCACTGCCGGGCCTGGTCTGCCCCGTCGGCCGACTGGTCGGTCGCGGCGGTCGGCAGGGCGCTGTCCATGTCCGGGATCGTAGCCGTCAAGGTCAGCGCCCGGGTCGGGTTTCGCCCCGCACCCGTCGGTGGGGCGATACTTCCAGGCTTGGTGGCCGGGACAAGGGGTTCTGCAGCATCCCGTGCCCCGGCGCCCTTGGCCGCGTTGATCAGTTCAGCGAGATCAGCGCGAGAAGGAGCACACCTTGACGACACTTCCGATCCGCAGGATCGCCATGGCCGCCGCGGCGGCGACCATGGCCACGATGACGGCGATGCAGCCGGCAATGGCCGTTGGTGCGTCCCACCGCGCGTTCACGGACCAGACCGACAGCATGTTCCAGAACGACTGTCTCACCGCCATCAATGCCTACCGTGCCAAGCACCAAGCGCCCCCGCTCACCATCGACCCGAAGCTCGTGGACTACGCCAAGACCCGGGCACAGAGGATCTCCCAGCCGGACGGCTTCAACCACAACGGCCTGGCCAACGGGTACGGCGAACTCCTCGACTGGCGCTCGTACGGCAGCAAGAGGGCTGACGCCGCCTACGCCCCGCACACCTGCAAGGACGCGGTGGACTCCTGGTACAGCGAGAGCAAGCAGTACAACTTCAACAGCCCCGGCTTCAGCGACGAAACCGGCAGCTTCACCCAGCTCGTGTGGAAGTCCACAACGAAGGTCGGCTGCGCGAGGGTGGGCGGCCCCCGCAACGGGAACCCCCAGGAAGACGGCTTCCACTGGTTCGACACCTTCATCGCCTGCAACTTCACTCCGCAGGGCAACTTCTACATGGTGGGCCAGGAAGCGCAGGCATTCGCGGACAACGTCCTGCCGGCCAAGCCGTAGGGCACCGGTAGGAGAACGCACGAAGCCCCGGGCATGCCGCCGAGGCTGGCGGCATGCTGGGTCTCGCCCCGAAACCAGCGGCGGGGCGATACTCCCAGGCTTGGCGGGCTGGGCGGCGGGCCCGGCGCTCAGTGCGTGATCGGCGGGGCTCCGCCGTAGGCACCAGGCTCCCGGCGGGCGCACTGGTGGAGGCGGCCGGTTGGCGGGCGGTCTTCCTGCTCGTCGTGGCCGGGTCGGTGCCGGCCGACTGGACGGCGCCGGGCTCGCTGCTGCCGCTCGGCGGGGCCGTCCTGCTGGTGGTTCTGTTCGGGGTGGTGGAGCTCCGCCGGGGCGGGCGGCCGATGTTCGACGTCCGGCTGTTCCGGCGGCCCGAGTTCCTCGCCGTCGTGTGCCAGCCCTTCGCCGTGCCCCTCGGCTCCGTGGTGCTGCTGGTCCACCTCCCCGCGTACCTCCAGGGCGTGGGCGGCCGGAGCGTCCTGGCCAGTGGGCTCCTGCTGCTGCCGATGACGGCGCCCGTGCTGGTGCTGCCGCTCGTCGCGGGCCGGCTCGCGACGGCGGCCTCGGTGCGGGCAGTGCTGACCGCCGCCTCCGCGCTGATCGCGACGGGCGCGCTGCTGCTCGCGGCGGTGCGGGGCGACGGTGGGTGGCTCGCGGTGCCGCTGCTACCGCTCGGCGCGGGCGTGGGGCTGGCGTTCGGGGTGATGGACGACGCGGCCGTCGGCACGGTCTCGGTCGAGCACGCGGGCGCCACCGCCGGGATCTTCAACACCATGCGGATCACCGGCGAGTCCGTCGCCGTCTCCGGGGCGGCGGCGCTCCTGACCACGCTGACCGCCGCCCGCCTGCCCGGCCTCCCGCCGGGCGAGGCGGCGCGGCTCGCGGGCCGGGCCGTCCAGGGGCAGGTGGGCGGCGCCCGGCGCGCCGCCCTGGCCGAGGGGTTCACCGGCGTGCTGCACACCCTCAGCCTGCTGCTCGCCGTCCTGTCCGCGCTGGGCGCGGTGCTCACGTACGTCGCACTGGATCCTCAGCGCAGGCCGCGGGCCGGGGGCTCGGAGTCGGTGCCGTCCTCGGCGAGGACGGTGAAGCGGTTCGGGCCGGCGAGGGAGAGGTCCGCCGGGTAGACCGACTCCGTGTCGTGGACGGGGAACTGGGTGCCTTGGTGGCCCGTGGCGGCGTCGATCCTGGTCACCGAGCTCCGGGTCATCGCCCACACGCCGGCGCCGTCCACGGCCAGGCCGGTCACCTGGTCGTCCAGTCCGGATGTCCACCGCTCGCCGCCGTCGGCGAGGGAGAAGGCGACCAGGCGGCCGGTGGCGCTCCGGGTGTTGTGGTTCTTGCCGCCGATGGTGACGTCGCCGGGCTTCTCGCCCGGCACGATCAGCAGGTCGTCCTCGACCACCGCGCCGTACAGCGGGCGCGCGGTGAACCGGTTGCGATCGGAAGCGCCGCCGAGGAGGACGTCCAGGTCGTACGCGTCGCCGGAGACCGGGATCGTCGAGCGGACGCGGCCGGACGGGTCGAAGGAGAGCACGGCGTGCGTGCCGCGGTCGCCCTTCTCGTCGGCCCAGACGGTCAGCGGGTCGGTCGCGAGCACGGCCACGTTCCGCAGCCCGTTGGCCAACGGCAGCACGGCCCGCAGCCGTTCGCTCCCGTCCGCCGGGGCCAGCGCCCGCAGCACCGGGCCGCCGTGGTCGCACTGCGCGACGGTGACGGCGGTGGCCGGACCGCCCGCCACGTGCAGAGGCGCGCAGCCGGCGTCCGGGGTGCTGCGCCACGCCGTGCTGCCGTCGGCGAGGGCGAGGGCGCGCCAGCCGCCGTCGTCCCGGACCACGGCGCGGTCCCCGGCGATGGCGAGCGAGCCCGCTTCGGCGCCGTCACCGACCCGGGCGGGTGCGTCGACCGGGGCCGTCCACCGGGCGGCGCCGTTCGCCAGGTCGAGCGCGACCACGGCGGCGCACGGCCGGTCGTGGGCGCCGTGGCCGATCAGCCCGACGCCGCCGCCGGTCTCGCGGCTCATCGCGCACACGGAGTCCTCGGCGGGCGGGGTCCAGCTCCAGGCGACCTCGCCGGTGGTGGTGCGGTAGGCCACCACTCGGTCGGGACGGGCCCGGACGACGAGGTCGCCGCTGGTCCAGGTGCCGACGGCGCGGATGCCGGTGGGGCGGTCGGCCGGGGCGGTCCAGGCGTCGTTGAGGCAGTGGCCGGCGAAGGTCACGAAGACGCCCAGGCCGAGCAGCACGCCGACGGCGGCCGAGGGCAGGCCGACCTTGGGGTGCAGCAGGGCGAGGATGAAGCCGGCGCCGCAGGGCATCAGGCCGAGGACGGCGATGATGGCCATGACGCCGACGCTCGTCCCGCCGTAGCCGTGGTCTCCCCCGAAGAGGGCGCTCAGCCCGAGCGTGATGAGCAGGGCGCCCAGCACCCCGCCCGCGACCAGCCCGAGCGTCTCCAGGTCGAAGTCGGGCCAGGACCAGGACCGTCTGGGCACCCTGTCGCTGATGGTTCCGTTCATGCCGCCCCCCGTGCGCGTGCCGGCCGGAGCCCCCTGCCCCGGCCGCAAACGATCATGTCAGAGGCCGGGCGCGGCCGGGGGGTGTTCCGCTACACCCGCGACACCCGCTGCGCCTGCTACGCCCGTCGGCCGGGTGACCGGGGTCGTGGCCTCAGTCCATGCCGAAGTGGTCGTGAACCGGCCGCACCTCGACCGCCACGACGTGGTGCCGGCCAGCGCGGCAACGGCCAGGCGGGCGCGTCACCGGCACCGACGACGTATCGGGAACGGGTACGGGCGGCCGTCCGGGCCTGGGTGGGCCGGGACGGCGGGGTGCGGATGGCGGGTGCGGGGCGGGTCAGCCGGTGACGGTCTCGGCGCGTGGGTGGAGCGCGTCCAGGAGCGCGGTCTGGTGGTCGGTCAGCTTGCCGGCGGTGCGGGCCGTTGCTTGCTTGCGCAGCCAGGTGCCGGGCCGGAAGGCCGGGTCGTCGCCGAGGCCGGTGCGGTTGGCCGGGCCGTCGAGGGTTCCGCCGGCGGCGAGGTAGGCGAGCAGGCGGCGGTAGGAGCGGTTCCAGTCCGGCTCCATCCGCCACAGCTCGTCCAGCGCCTCGAGCTTGGCCACCTGGTCCTTGGTGAGGCCCGCGGCCTTGCGCTGGCGGCGCATCCACGCGCCCACCGCGTAGTCGCCCAGCTTCGCGGTCGCCGGGATCGCGAGGTGGCCGTGCTGGTGGTGGAAGACCGCCGCGACGGCGTGCATCCGCTGCCACTCGACCGCGCGCAGCCTCACGGTCTGGAGGATCTGCGCCGCGTGGTGCCGGGCGTTGATCTTCAGCCACTCGATCGGCGACTCCACCGGCGCCGGCTGCTGCTCGCCCGCCCCGGCCTCGGTCTCGCCCTCGGCAGGCTTGGCCGCAGTGGTGTGTGCGGTGCCCTGGGGCCTGCTGGACACGACCACGCTGAGGCAGCACGAGGCGTACGAACTCGAACCGCAGCAGCTGGGATTCCGCACCCCGTGGGATGGTCTTTACGACACCTGATGGCATCACAGAGCTGAGGCCCGTCCCGTAGCGCACCAGCTGGCGCGCCACCGACCCAACCCGGTGAACCTTCTCGGTCAGAGCAACTAGCCCCGTCCTTCGCACATGACTGGTTCGGATGAACTGGTGATGCGACCGGTACCCCGGTGGGGTGCCGGTCGTTGAGCCCGGCATGCCGA